>JAFWVC010000045.1 GCA_017518415.1 Clostridia bacterium | reverse complement strand
GGCGCTGCTGCAGGCTATCCTTGACAAGGCCGAAGAGTGGGGCGGCCTGACGCTGGAGGTGGACGGCGCCATTCTGACCGAGCAGCTCATCCTGCACTCCAATACAACCATCCGCTGCGCCAACCGGAACTGCGGGTTTTACCAGGCGGACCAGAGCAACCGCCCGCTGGTGCGCAACGCCCACCCGGACTGCCGGGTCATCCGGGAGGAGAATATCGCGCTGCTCGGCGGCACCTACAACTTCAACTGCGAGCATCAGGAACGCACCGACGGCTCTAAACCTGCCCCCGACGAGCAGGTGCCGGCGGAGTTCTGGATGTACCATACCAACCACGCCTTTTCCTTTACCGGCGTGCGGGGGCTGACCATCCGGGACCTGCGCACCATCGACCACCGCGTTTTCTGCGGGCTGTTCACCAACTGGGAGCATATCGTCATCGAAAACGTCGGCATCGAGCTGCCGCATAACTACTACGCGCAAAATCAGGACGGCTTCCACTTCTGGGGTCCCGGGCGCGATCTGTTCGTGCACAACATCCGCGGCTGCTCCGGCGACGACTTCATGGCCCTCGCGCCCGATGAGCACGACTTCAAATCCGACATCACCGACGTACTTATCGACGGCGTGTACCTCGAAAACGCCGATCAGGGCATTCGCATGCTGTCCCGCGGGGTTGGCACCCTCGACCGGGTGACGGTGCGCAACGTATACGGCACGTATAAAAGCTGCGGCTTCATCATCAACCCGTGGTTCGGCGTCGGGTACGGCGACGCGCGCGGCAACTTTGGCTCCATCACGCTGGAAAACATCCGGCTGCGCACGACGGAGCACAAGTACGCGCCCATCGCATGGCCGTTTTTGTTCCGCATCGGCGGGCGCATCCGCAGTTTGACGCTCAAAGACATTCAGGCCGTCGAGCCCAACGACAGCCGCAAGCTGGTGGATATTTCGCACCTGTTCGGCGGATATATCAGCAAAAAGAGCTTTGTGGACATCACCGAGCTGACCGTCGACGGCCTCGAGGTGCTCAACCGCGAAGGGACGACCGAGCCTACGGATTATATCTCGGTGGACGGCAAGGTAGATCATCTGACGGTGCGCAACGTGCTGGTCAACCGCGACGGGCACCCCGCGCAGGATAACGTCCTGCATATCAAAGACGGGGCCGAGGTCGGCACCCTGACGGTGGAAAACGTGCAGGGCTACGGCGTAGAGCGGGCGGTGGCCGTCGATGACGGCGCCGCCGTCGGACAAACGTACAAACATTTTGTTTTTTGCAACCGTGAAAAGGAGGAGTAAACTATGGAGATCAGACCGACATCCGGGCGGTACACGGTATACGCCGGGGCATACCTGAAACAGGACAGCGACGTGCACAACGGCGGCGGCACCAATGAAACGGCGCTGCTGCAGGCTATCCTTGACAAGGCCGAAGAGTGGGGCGGCCTGACGCTGGAGGTGGACGGCGCCATTCTGACCGAGCAGCTCATCCTGCACTCCAATACAACCATCCGCTGCGCCAACCGGAACTGCGGGTTT
>JAFWVC010000044.1 GCA_017518415.1 Clostridia bacterium | reverse complement strand
TTGCGGAAGAGGGCTGCGTCGGGTCGGTGCCGCTCTGCGTCGGGTCGGAAGACGTCGCGGGGTCCTGCGAGGACGCGTCCGTCGGACGGGAGCTCTCTTCGGTGCCGTCGCCCGTCAGCTGCGGTTCAGAGGGCTGCGTCGGCTGCGGTTCAGAGGGTTGCGTCGTGTTGGACGAGGTGCTTTGAGGCGGCGTCGGATCGGAGAAAAACGAACGGAAAAACACATAGCCTGACACCAGCAGCGCTGCGCACAGTATCAGAACGATGAAGTAAAAAGTACGGCGTTTCAAAGCAAGGACCTCCTTCGATATGAGCGCGCAGCCGGCGCAAAAGCAGCGGCGGCCGGTTTTCAGGCTTTCAGTATATCATATTTATTTACTAAAATAAACTGTTTTTTCCGAAAAGGCAAATTTTTTCTTTTTGGGCTTGACGGAAACAAAAAAACCTGCTATACTATTTCAGCGTTTCGTTTGAAACCGAACATCCTTGCCTTGCCGACGGCAAGGCCATCAGACCATAAGGAGGTGTCAATATGTCTGTCGAGGTAAAACACGCTTACGAGGCGGTAGTGGTGTATTCCATGGCCGCCGGGGAAGAGAGCATGACGGCCGTGAAGGATAAGATCCAGAGCCTGATTGCCGCCAACGCCGAGCTCGGCGACGTGGATGAGTGGGGTAAGCGCCGGCTGGCGTACCTGATCAACGACGAGGCGGAAGCTTACTACGTGCTGTACAATTTCGTCTGCACCAGCGAGTTCCCCACCGAGCTGGAACGTGTCTGCCGGATCACTGACGGGATCCTGCGCGCGTTGGTCATCCGCAAGGAAAAGTGAGAAAAGGAGAGAGGATGCTATGCTTAACAGTGTATGTCTGATGGGCCGTTTGGTAGCGGACCCCGAAGTGCGGCATACGCCGAACCAGGTGCCTGTGTGCAGCTTCCGCATTGCCGTGGACCGTACGTATACGGCCAAAGGGCAGGAGAAGCAGGCGGACTTTATCAACATCGTGGCCTGGCGCAGCACCGCCGATTTCGTCGGCAAGTACTTCCGCAAAGGCCAGCTGATCGCCGTGCAGGGTTCTCTTCAATCCGACTCCTACACCGACAAAGAGGGCAACAAGCGCACCTCGTACAACGTGGTGGCCGACAACGTCTTTTTTGCCGAAGCCAAGCGTGAGAGCGGCGGCGCCCCGTATCAACCGGGCGGCTCTCAGGTCCCGCAGTATCAGGAGGCCCCGCAGGCCTTTTCCACGGCGGCCCCCGATGATTTTGAAGAAATCACCGGCTCGGACGATCTGCCGTTCTGACAGGGTCGGGACTGACCGCATTTTCTGAAAAGGAGATGTCAACAATGCCTGAGAAAAAGGAAAAAACCGAGCGTCCGATGCGCGGCGGTCCCCGCAAAGCGCGCCGTAAAGTGTGCAGCTTCTGCGTCGACAAGGTCGAATGCATCGATTACAAGGACGTGGCTCGTCTGCGCCGCTTCATTTCCGAGCGTGCCAAGATCCTGCCGCGCCGCGTGACCGGCACCTGCGCCCGTCACCAGAGAGAGCTGACCGTCGCGATCAAGCGCGCCCGTCAGCTGGCCCTGCTGCCCTTCGTCAGCGATTGACCGGCAGAGGAACAAAGCAAAAGAGAGACCGGCTGCGGCCGGTCTCTTTTTTTGCTTCATGAATCGGAATAAACCCGCTGCGGCGGGTTTATTCTTTTTTCAGCCGCGCGGCCAGTTCGGGGTCCGGCCGCACGACGGCGGTGCGGTTGTTGTCATAAATCACCAGCCCCGGGCGGGCGTTGGCCGGCTTGCGCACGTGTTTGGCCTGCGTGTAGTCGACCTCGACGGAGGCGCCGCTTTTGCCGGCGCCTGAAAAGGTGGCGGCCAGGATAGCGGCCTGCGTGAGCGTGGTATCGGGCGGCACATCGGCCGCGGTGACGATGACGTGGGCGCCGGGCACGTTTTTGGTGTGGAACCACCAATCGCATCCGCGGGCGGTTTTCAGCGTCAGCTGATCGTTCTGCACATTGTTGCGGCCGACGTAGACGTCGTACCCGTCGTCCGACACAAAGTGCATCGGCGCGGGCGGCGGCAACTTCTGCCGGCCTTTGACCGGGTGCATGTATCCGGCGGCGATCAGCTCCTGCCGCAGCGCTTCGGTTTCCCGGCTGCTTTCGGCGCGGGAGAGGGCGTCGAACACGCTGTCGATATACCGCAGTTCTTCCTGCCCGCGTTCGATCTGCTGCCGCAGCACGACGGCGGCGGTCTGCGCCTTGCGGTATTCCTTGTAATATTTCTGCGCGTTGGCGGCGGCCGACAGCGCGGGGTCCAGCGGGATGCGCACGGTGGCGCAGGCCTCGTCGTAATAGTTAACCAGGTCGGCGTACGCGGCGCCGCGGGGCACGGTATGGGCGCCGGCCGTCAGCAGGTCGCCGTACAGGCGCTTCTGGTCCCGCTGCGCGCATTGCGCCAGTTCTTCCTGCTGCCGGGCAATCTTACGGGTCAGCCGGTTGGCGGCGGCGGAGAGGACCTTCAGCAGGTCGCCGGTATTCTGCCGGTGCCGGGCCTCAGCGTCTCGGCCGGCGTAAAAGCCGTCGAGCAAAGAGGAAAAATCCGCCTCTTCCCGGCCGACGGCGGTCAGGCCGTATTGCAGGATGGGGAAAAAGCTGAACTCTTTCGGGCTGCCCTTTTCCGTCAGCAGATAGGGCACGCGGCCCTCGCCCGTGAGCACGGCCTGTTGAACGGCCCGTACGAAGAAGAGCAGCCGGTCCCGCTGATCAGCGGTCAGCTCGCCGCAGCGCGCGTCGCTCCCGCGCAGGGCGCGGAAGGCGATTTCCCGACAGATCAAGGGTGAAAAGCCGTGCGCCGTTTGCTGCAAGGCCTGTTCCAGCGGCAGGCCGGTGTGCGCCAGCACCGCGCGGCAAAAGGTTTCCGCCGGGACGGCGGAGGGGTCCAGCCGGTCCGGTTCCGCCGGCGGATCCTCGTACGGCAGGCCCGGCAGCACCGGGCGCACCGAGGACATGGCAAAATCCACCCGGCGCAGCGCGTCGATGATCCGGCCGTCCGGCCCGACGAGGATGACGTTGCTGTGCCGGCCCATCATTTCGATGATCAGCGTCAGCTGCACCGGATCCCCCAGTTCGTTGAGACAGGCGAAATCGAAGTGCAGCGCCCGTTCCAGCCCTTTCTGCCGCAGGCCGGTCAACCGGCCGCCGGTCAGCCGCTTGCGCAGCAGCATGCAGAAGCGGGGCGGCACGGCCGGGTTCTCCGGCGCATGGCCGGTCAGGTGAACCCGGGGCGAAGAGGCCCGGACGGAAAAATACAGCCTTTCCGTCCCGCGGCGGCCGCGCAGTTGCAGAATCAACTCCTCGCGGGAAGGCTGAAAGATCTTATCTGTTTTGGTGTCCGCCAGGCGGGCGGACAGCTCCTGCCGCAGGCAGCAGAGCAGCGCGCCGTCAAGAGCCACGGCAAAGCCTCCTTTTTGTCAAGCGGGGTCGTCGGGGGTAAAGAACGGGGCCCGTTCCTCGGCCACGGTCACGTGCAGTTGGGGAAACGCCTCCCGCAGCCAGCCGGCCAGCACGGAAGAAACGGCGTGTTCGGTGGCAAAGTGCCCGGCCTCCCATGCCGTTTTGCCGCTGCGGGCCAGCAGCAGCCGCACGTGATGCTTGCACTCGCCGAAGACGATGGCGTCGGCTTGCAGCAGGTGCGGCAGACTGTTTTCGTCCAGTGCGCCGCCGAATACGGCCAGGGTGCGCACCGGCCCGGTGCCGCAGCAGCCCCGCACGCGGGTATGCAGCGTGCGGTTGACGGTGCCGGCCAGTTCCAGCGGGGTCATGGCCCGCGGCAGGGTGCCGATGCGGGTGTAGCCGTCGGCCGCCGTGATGCCGGTCAGGCCGAAGGCGGCGGCCAGCGTATCTGCCACGCCGCCGGCGGCTACGTCCAGGTTGGTGTGCCAGCACAGGGCGGCCAGCGAGTGCTGCGCCAGCAGATATACCGGGTGATCCGCCGGCAGCGTATGCAGCGGCGCGAAGATTACCGGGTGATGGGCCACGATCAGCTCAGCCCCGTCGGCGGCCGCCTGCCGGATGACGTCCGGCGTGACGTCCAGCGCCGTGACCACGCGGCGGACCGGCTTGCTGCCGTCCCCCGCCAGCAGGCCGGGATTATCCCACGGCTCCGCCGCGGACAGAGGCGCCTTTTGCTGTAAAAAGTCAAATATCATTTGTACCGTGATCATGCGATCTCTCCTCTGATGTATTGCCGGATGGCGGCGGCCAGCGCGGCCGCCTCCTCTGCGGCAACCGGGTCTCCGGCGGCCAACAGGCCTTTCTGCCGCACGTCGCACAGCCGGGCCTGTTTTTCCAGCCAGGGCCGCTCGGCGGCGGGATCCAGTATGCCGACGTACGGCTTCCACGCCCGCGGATCGGGTGCGGCGCCGGTATAGGCGGCCTGGATGATCAGATACCGCCGGCCGGCGGACAGCACGGTCTCCTCCCGCAGCAGCGAAAAGCCGTTTTCCAGCAGGAAGGCCCGCGTTTTTTCCGCGCGGGATTGCGGCTGCAACACCAAATGCAGCGCCGGGTCGCGGATCCACGAAGCGGCGGCCAGGATGGCGGCGATGGTGTCGCCGCCCATGCCGGCCAGCACGATGTCGTCCGCCTCGCCGGGGCGCAGGGGGGCCAGACCGTCCCCCACGCGCACGTCGATGCGGTCGGCCAACCCGGCGGCGGCTACCGTTTGCCGGGCGTGCTCCGCCGGACCCCTGCGCAGGTCGGTGGCGACGGCACAGGGACAGACGCCCTGCTGTACCAGCCAGACGGGCAGATAGGCGTGATCGGTGCCGATATCGGCCAGCCGCCGGCCGGGACGCACCCGGGCGGCGACGGATTGAAGACGTTTGTCCATACTCTCCTAACAAAACAAGGAGCGTGTGCGCGCTCCTTGTTTTTCACCAATCGATTGTTACCGGGCCAGATGCGCGTTGATCTTTTTGACCAGCTCGTCACAGCTCACGCCGTGGACCTGGCAGGCCTGTTCGATGCTTTCGCCGCGGGCGGCCGGGCAGCCCAGACAATGCATCCCCATTTCAATAAAGAAAGGGGCGGTGGTGGGATCGGCGTCCAATACGTCGCCGATGACGGAATCTTTGGTAACGGGATCCATTGCAATCACTTCCTTCATTTTCAGTATAACCGAATCGCCGTTACTTTGCAAGGTCTTTTCCGGCAATTTTTATGTCGTCGACCAGCAGGCTGGGAGAGGCGATGTTGACGCTGCCCGGGAAGCCGAACTTCAGGTCCGATCCGACGGCCCGGACGTGTTTGAGCAGCTGCAGGAATTGCCCGGCTACCGTGATCTGTTCCACCGGAACGGTGCAGCGGCCGTTTTCCACCCGCATGCCGCGGGCCAGCAGTGAAAAATCGCCGGAAACGGGGTTGAGGCCGGCATGCAGACCGGACACCTCGGTGATCAGCAAGCCGTCGCCCATGTCGGCCAGCAGCTGTTCCCGCGTTTTCTCCCCCGGCACGATGTAAAAATTGGAGGGAGCCACGCCCACCGGCGAGCCGACCGACCCGCGCGAGGCGTTGGATGTGGAGGAGACGCCGGCTTTGCGGGCCGTTTTCAGGTTGTGCAGCAGCGTTTTGAGCACGCCCTTTTCCACCACGGCTTTGGTCAGCGACGGCACGCCTTCGTCGTCAAAGGCGCGCGGGGCATACGGGTGGAACGGATCGTCCATGATGGTGACGGCCTCGGAGGCGATGCGCTGCCCCTCCTGCCCGGCCAGCAGCGACAGCCCCTTTTGGGCGGCGTCCGCGCTGAATACCGAAGCAAAGGCGGCCAGCAGGTCGGCGGCCGCGTCGTAGCGGAACACGACCGGATAGGTGCCCGGCGCCGCCGATTGCGCGTCAAACCGGCAGGCCGCTTCCGCCGCCGCTTCCGCCGCGCAGGCGGCGGTGTCCTTCACCTCGCCGCGCACCCGAAAAGCTGCGCCGTCCTGCACCTGATCGCCCTGTTTGAGGATGGCGCATACGTAGCTGAGGGAAAACCGGTCCTGCCGCGTGGCGGACAGGCCGAGCGTGTTGTCGAGGCGCAGGGTGCCGTGCCCGGTTTCGACCAGCGCGGTCTCCACCCGGTCGACGCGGGGATCGGCGGCCAGCGCCTGCTTTTCCAGGTCCATCGCCAGCGCGATCTTCTCCGCTTCGCTCAGCCCGGCGCAGGGGTCCTCCGGCAGGGCGACGGGCCGGTAGGCGCACGGGCCCATCATGGGATGATCGTCGGTGTTTTCGATGACGCGGGCGTTGTCGAGCGCCCGGGCTACCAACTGCTCCGGGTTTTCCAGCTGTTCGGTGTAGGCGTAGCCGTTGCGGCCCTGATACTGCACCCGCAGCCCGAGCGCGCAGGACAGGCTGACGGTATATTTTTCCAGCTGTTGGTCCAGCACCTGCGCGCAGAAACTTTCCTCCTCGGAAAAACAGGTCTCCGCGGTGGTGCAGCCGGCGGCCAGCGCCGCTTCAAACGCGGCTTTGCGAAAAGCTTCAAAAGTCATATCAAAGCGCCTCCCCTTTACCGCCGACGGTCAGTTCGCGTACACGGATCTGCGGCTGGCCCACGTTGACGGGCACACTGCCCGAGACCGAGCCGCACATGCCGGGGCTGAGCGTTTGCCCGCGGCCCACCCGGTCGATGCGCTGCAACACCTGCGAACCTTTGCCGATCAGCGTCGCGCCCCGGACCGGACAAAGGATGCGGCCGTCCCGCACCCAATACCCTTCGTTGACGGAAAAATTGAACTCACCCGTCAGCGGGTTGACCGAGCCGCCGCCCATCGAGCAGGCGTACAGCCCCTCGCCCAGGGTGCGCAGCATCTCTTCATCGTCGTCCTCGCCGGCGGCAATGTAGGTGTTGGTCATCCGGGAGGTGGGGGCGTAGCAGTAACTTTCGCGGCGGCTGCTGCCGGTGACCGGCATCCCCATCCGGATGCTGCCGAGCAGGTCGATCATATATCCTTTGAGCACGCCGTGCTCGATCAAAACATTTTTGCGCGTCGGCGTGCCCTCGTCGTCGATCCCCAGGCTGCCCCAGGCGCCCGGGATGGTGCCGTCGTCGACGGCGGTCACCCGTTTGTCGGCGATCTTCTGCCCCAGCTTGCCGCAGAACTCCGAGTTGCCTTTGGCCACGGAGGTGGCTTCCAGCGAATGGCCGCAGGCTTCGTGGAAGATGACGCCGCCGAACCCCGGGCCGATGACCACGGGGAACTGTCCCGCCGGGCACTCCGGCGCGCGCAGCATGGTCAGGGCCATGTCGGCGGCCTTGCGCCCGACGGCGGCAAGATCCGCGCCGTCAAACCCCTCGTATCCTTTGCCGAAGCCGAAACTCTGTTGCCCGGTCTGCACCTCGCCGCCGCCGGAGGCGACGGCCGATACGGCCAGCAGCGCACGGGTCCGCCTGTCTTCGGCGAAGACGCCCCGGCTGTTGCAGACCAGAATGCGCTGGTCCTCGTCCCGTATATTGGCGGATACCTGCGAAATATCGGCCGAAGCCTGCCGCGCGGCCTGATAGCCGGCGCGCAGCAGCGCAATGCGGCGGGGATTGTCCACCCCCGCGGCCGGGACGGCGGGCGCCCGGCCGTACTGACGAGGCACAAACGGCTGCGGCCGCAGGATATCGCCGCCTTTGACGGCGGCCGCGGCGGCGGCCGCGGCGCGCAGCAGCGCCGTCTCCCCGGTATCCCCGGTGTATACGTACACACAGTTGGTGCCTGTAAGCACCCGGATGCCGGCGCCGTGGCTATGGCTATGGGTGGCGTTTTCCACCTTGTCGTCGATCATGTGCACCGTGTTTTCCTCAGTGTCCTCCAAAAAGATCTCGGCAAAATCTCCGCCGGATTGCAGGGCGGCGGTCAGCACGCGTTCGGCGGTATCGGGTCGGATCATACGCTTTCCTCCTGATAGATAAGTTGAGTATGAGTGCAGCACTCGCCGATCTTGTCCCGCAAGGCCAGAAAATCGGCGAAGGCGGCCGGTTTCTGCGTCGGGTTGCGCAGCAGGGCGGCCGGATGAAGCGTGCCCATCAGCCAGACGCCCTTGCGCTCGATGAACACGCCGTGCTGCCTGGTCACCTTAAAGGCGGGGTCGATGATACGGCAGGCGGAAATGCGGCCCAGGCAGACGATGATCTTGGGCCGCAGGATGGCCGTTTGCTGCCGCAGCCAGGTCATGCACTGCTCCTGCTCCTCCGGCAGCGGATCCCGGTTGTGGGGCGGGCGGCACTTGACCATGTTGGCGATATATACGTTCTCCTTACGGGACAAACCGACCGCCGCCAGCATTTTATCCAGCAGCTGTCCGCCGCGCCCGACGAAGGGCTGGCCGGTCAAATCTTCATTTTCGCCGGGGCCCTCGCCGATCAACAGAATCTCCGCATCCTCCCGGCCGGTGCCGAACACAACGTTGGTGCGTGTCTGCGCCAGAGGGCAGGCGGTGCAGCCGAGGCATTGCTGCCGCAGCTGCTGTAAAGTTTTTTCCATCGGAACCGCTCCTTTTCGGATTATGCTCTTGAAAAACGAAATGATTTGCAGTACAATACCCCTTGGTAATAAAATGCGGGGCGGCTGTGCCGCTGCCGCTGAAAGGAAGTATTAAGTAATGGAAAAAAAGGTAATGGTGGAAACCTCCGCCCGGCACGTGCACGTGTCGCAGAAGGATCTCGAAACGCTTTTCGGCGCCGGGTATCAGTTGACCAAGAAAAAAGATTTGTCTCAGCCCGGGCAGTTCGCCTGCTTTGAGCGCGTCGACGTCGTCGGCCCGAAGAAGACGCTGTCCGGCGTGAGCATCCTCGGCCCGGTGCGCAAGGCCACCCAAGTCGAACTGTCGCTGACCGACGCGCGTTCCATCGGCGTGACGGCGCCTATCCGTGAATCCGGCGACATCGCCGGCTCCGGCGCCTGCAAACTGGTCGGCCCGGCCGGCGAGGTGGAAATTGCCGAAGGCGTCATCGCCGCCAAGCGTCATATTCACATGACCCCGGCGGACGCCGCCGCTTTCGGCGTGACCGACAAGCAGATCGTGCGGGTGCGCATCGACAACGCCGACCGCAGCACCGTATTCGGCGACGTGGTCGTACGCGTAAGCGAATCCTTCGCGCTGGCTATGCACATTGACACCGATGAAGCCAACGCCGCCTGCGCGTTTGCCGGCACCTTCGGCGAAGTGCTCGACTGATCCGCCGGCCCCTGCCGCGGCAACCGATTTTATTGTATCATCCTTTGCCTGCAAAAGCAAGGCGCGGCCGCATTTTTTCCTGCCGCCGGGCAAAACGGACAGAATGCTGTCGGAAAACGGATTCCATATGCAAAGCGCTTGTGCAAGTTGTTGAAAAAAAAGATCCGCATTTGGATAGTTCGTATATAGATAACTGCCGGCGACTATGGTATAATGATTAAACCGTATAAAGGGACCTTCCCGTGGCAGGGAGCTGCCAAAACTACTATTTGGAGGTAAAAATCATGAGAAAACTGTTGCTCCTGTTGGTGACGGTTGCCCTGTTGACGGCTTGTATTGCCGGCTGCGGCGGCGGCGACACCAGCACCCCGACGAACAGCACGCCCAACAGCCAGTCTTCCGGCAAAACCAAACTGGTCCTTTGGGAGACCAGCAAAGACGTTCTGTTCACCGGCATTGCCGATTACGAGAGCGAGCATGAGGACGTTTCCATCGTCATGGAAGCTATCCCGGATTCCAGCCCGAACCTGCTGTCTACCATGAAGATGGCCATCGGCGCCGGCACGGCTCCCGACATGCTGTGCTCCCCGTCCGACTACATGCTGTCCTGCGGCAAGCTCGGCTACACCATCGACCTGACGCCCTACGGCGCCGCCGAGATTAAGGACCTGTTCACCGAAACCTGCTGGAACGCGGCCAACGCCGACCCGGCCGGCAAGATCTACAGCCTGCCGTTCGACTCCAACATCATCAACTTCATGTACAACAGGGACATGCTGGACGCCGTCGGCGTATCGGTCCCGACCACGCTGGACGAAATGAAGAACGTCGCCAACAAAATCAAGGCGCACTACGGCACCGACAGCGGTAAGTGGGCTTACACCGGCCCGTTCGACGCGGAGACCACCACTTACATCGCGTGGGGCACCTTCCACTATTACTGGTACCTGTGGCGCATGGGCGGCGACGTCTTCAACGCCGACCTGACCGAGTGCACCATCAACAGCCCGGAGGCCGTCGAGGCTCTGCAGCTGCTGGTCGATTTCAAAAACTCCGGCTTCTGCGACGTACATGACCACGTAGCCGACGGGTTCTGGGCCGGCAACGTCGCCATGGCCAACGACGTGACCATCTGGTTCTATCAGGGCCTGGCTTCCTCCACCGCCGCCAACTACGGCGTGGCGGTGCAGCCGGTGCTGAAAGAGGGCGTGCCGCCGTACACCGGCCTGGGCCTGTACTGCTACGCCATTACCTCTCAGTGCAAACATCCGCAGGAGGCGTTCGACTTCCTGAAGTTCTACTGCACCAACGAAGATTATCAGATCGACTACTGCAAGCCGCTGTACTTCATCCCGTCGCTGAAGCATGCGCTGGAAGGCTCTTACTTCAAGACCGATGACTGGAAGATCATCCTGGAGCAGAACAAGTACGCCAAAGCCACCCCGGGCGTCGAAGGCTGGAAGGAAATGGACGAGGCCATCTACCGCGCGATCGAGGCGGCCATGAACGGCACCTCCTCCGCGAAGGATGCGCTTGACGCCGCCTACAACACCATTACCTCCCTGATGCAACAACAGGGCTGATCCTTTTATACGGTGCAAAGCCCCCTGCTCTCCGCGGAGAGCAGGGGGCTTTGCTTTTTTCCGGTACGTCGGCCGCCGGAGACGGCCGGTCAGGCCAATCTCGACGCGACCGCGTCGAGGAAGCCGAGGGTGCTGACCTTTTGCTTGTTCGGCAGGTCGGACAGCAGGTACAGGTCGCCGGTCATCACACCGGCCTCAATGGTGTCGAGGGTGGCCTTTTCCAGGCGGTCGGCAAAGGCCTCCAGATCGGGCAGCGCGTCCAGCTGCGCGCGTTTGCGCAGCGCGCCGGACCACGCGAAGATGGTCGCGACCGAGTTGGTGGAGGTCGGCTCGCCGTTGAGGTGCTTGTAATAATGGCGCGTCACGGTGCCGTGGGCCGCCTCGTATTCATACAGCCCGTCGGGCGAGACAAGTACGCTGGTCATCATCGCCAGCGAGCCGAAGGCGGTGGCCACCATATCACTCATGACGTCGCCGTCGTAGTTCTTGCAGGCCCAGATAAACCCGCCCTCGGAGCGGATGACGCGCGCCACCGCGTCGTCGATCAGGGTATAAAAGAAGGTGATGCCGGCCTGCTCAAAGGCGGCGCGGTACTCCCGCTCATACAGCTCGGCAAAGATGTCCTTGAAGCGGTGGTCATAGATTTTGGAAATAGTGTCCTTGGTGGAGAACCACAGGTCCTGCTTGACGGAGAGGGCATATTGGAAACAGGCGCGGGCAAAGCTTTCGATCGATGCATCGGTATTGTGCATGCCCATGATGACGCCGCCGCCGGTTTCAAACGTATGGATGCGCTTGGTTTCGACCGAACCGTCGGCCCTGGTGACGGCCAGGTCGGCCGTGGCGCCGGCCGGCACGTACAGTTCGCTGTTTTTATAGATGTCGCCGTAGGCGTGGCGGGCGATGGTGATCGGCTTTTTCCACGTGGAAACCGACGGGCGGATGCCCTTGACGACGATCGGCGCCCGGAAAACGGTGCCGTCCAAAATGGCGCGGATCGTTCCGTTAGGGCTTTTCCACATCTGTTTCAGGCCGTATTCCTCCACACGCTGGGCGTTGGGGGTGATGGTGGCGCATTTGACGCCCACGCCGTATTTTTTGATCGCGTTGGCCGCCTCCACCGTGACCCGGTCGTCGGTCTCGTCCCGGTGGGGCAGACCCAGGTCGTAGTATTCACAGCGCAGGTCGATAAAAGGCAACAGCAGTTTTTCTTTGATTCCCTGCCAGAGGATGCGGGTCATTTCGTCCCCGTCCATCTCCACCAGCGGTGTCTTCATGGTGATTTTTTGCATATTTGGTTCCTCCGTTTATGTTCCGCAGCCGCCCGGCGGCTGTTGCGATCCGCTTTCGGCGCCGGAAAAATCAGCCGGCGATCTGTTCGTTCATCAGGCCGAAGTGGGCGATGCTTACCGGCTCGGCTGATGCGGTATACACAGAAACATAGGTGTACCCGACGGTTTTCACGTCCTGCTGCGCGACCAGTTCGGCAATATTGACGCTGTGCGGGCCGACGTCGACCGGCAAGTCGATATCGTCCCGGCCGTCGGCCCATAATTTGGTCACGCAGATACGGGTGATCCCCCCGTTCCACAGGCTGTAATTGAGGTACGGACAACGCTCGACCGTATCGTTGGTGAAGGCCCAGACGCAGCGCTGTTCCCGGCCGCCGGCCGCGCAAAGATCCACGCCGTCCCGGCCGTTCTGCCGTACGAGCACGCCGTCGTCTTTGATAAAATAGCCGCCGTCCACGTAGGCGATTGACTTGGTCGGCTTCATCATCACGGTTTTGTCCGGGTCTTCTTCGCTGCCGGCCGCGCCGAAGTCGATGATCCGGTACGGGTCGGCGAGGATCTGCGGCACAGCCCGAAGGACCAGATCCCGGAACGCCGCCTCCACGCCGTCCGGCATCCAGGTCAGCCCCTGCACCGGAGCGCCGGTCAGCGCGGCGTACCACATCACGCCGGCCGCATAAGAGCCGTATACGCTCAGGTGGACCTTGTCCCCCGCGTACAGGTAATGCTTGTATTTTGACGTCTTGAGGCTTTCAATCAGCGTGCCGGCGGGGATGATGGCGCTGACGTCCGGGTTGGGCGTCATACAGGTCGCCACGTCGTGACAGATCCGGCGGAACATCTTATCCGTATCGCCGTCATAATTTTCCAGAAACAAACGATAGGGGCAGCCTTTCATATACGGGGCGCGCAGGTTGCAGAAAATCCGGGCGCCCGGACAGTGCTGCCGCACGATTCGGATCAGTTTCGGCAGATCTTCCTCGCTGCCCGGGTTTTCCGTATACAGAAAGCCCTGGTCCAGCACGACGATATCCCATTTTTCCTCTTCCAGATGCTGAATAAAAGTCTCCTCTTTGACGACGTTGACGCCGGCAAACTGGGTGTCGTTGCCCTTGCCGAAGGCAAAACAGTTCGGCTGTTCGTACAAACTCAGATAGGTCTTGAAATTGGCGTCGCCCCGCCAGTTCAGGCCGACGAACAGATCCGTCCCCAGATCCCGGGCAACAGAGGTCAGGTACTTGACCGAGGCGGCGGTGTTGGAGTGGCCGCAGGCGAGAACTTTGAGCGAGCGGGGCCTTTGCTGCGAAACAACGGGAGCGGTCATGACAATGTCTCCTTTCAATTCTCTGCTGCGCAAGGCGGGGCGCCGGCGTTACCCGGCGATCTGTTCGTTCATCAGGCAGAAGTGGGTGATGCTCACCGGTTCGGCCGATGCGGTGTACACCGTCACGTAGGTGTACCCGACGCTCTGCACGTCCTGTTGCGCGACCAGCTCGGCGATATTGATGCTGTGCGGGCCGACGTCGATCGGCAACTCGATGTCGCCGACGCCGTCGTTCCACAGCTTGGTCACGCAGATCTTGGTGATCCCGTCGTCCCACAGGCTGTAATTGAGGTACGGGCAGCGCTCGATGGTGTCGTTGGTGAAGGCCCAGATGCAGCGCAGCGTCGTACCGGTCTGCGAACGGACGTCCAGCCCGTCCCGGTCGTTCTCCGCCACGTCGAACTCGTTATACTTGGCAAAATAGCCGCCGTCCACGTAGGTGGCCGTCTTGGTTGCTTTGAACTTGATCAGCGTGTCCCCGGCGGCGTCCCCGTCGCCCGCGCCGAAGTCGATGACCTGATACGGGTCGGCGAGAATCTGCGGCACGGCCTGGATCACGAGATCCCGGAACGCCTCTTCCACACCGTCCGGCATCCATTTGAGCTCCGCGACCGACGCGCCCGTCAGCTTCGCGTACCACATCACGCCGGCCGCGTACGAGCCGTACACGCCCAGATGTACCTTGTCGCCGGCGAAAAGGGCGTGTTTATACTTGGACGTTTCCAAACTTTTGATCAGCGTGCCGGCGGGGATGATCGCGCTGACGTCCGGGTTGGTAGCCATATTCTCCTGCACGTCTTTGAGGATGGCGTTGAACATGGCGTTATCGTCGCCGCCGTATTCCTGCTGGAACTTGGCGTTGGTGCAGCCCTCCATATACGGCGCGCGCAGGTCGCAGAAAAGGCGGGCGTCCGGGCAATACTGCCGCACAATGCTCATCAGCTTCGGCAGGTCCGTCGCGCTGTTCGGGTTGGTTGACGACAAAAAGCCCTGGTCGAGCACGATGACGTCCCAGTCCTCTTCCTGAAAGTGGTCCACGTAGGTGGCCTCCAGCACGACGTTGACGCCGGCGAAGTCCGTCTCGGTCCCCTTGCCGAAGGCAAAGCGGTTGGGCGTCTTATACATATCCAGATACGTTTTGAAGGTGGAGTCGCCCCGCCAGTTCAAACCGACCAGCATCTCGGTGCCGAGATCCTTGGCGATAAAGGTCAGGTATTTGACGGAGGCGGCGGTGTTGGAGTGCCCGCAGGCGAGGACCTTCAACGCACGGGGCCTCTCCTGCGCGGCGGTCGTCGGCGTCGTCGGCCCCTCGGGCACGCTGCCGGTGCTGTCCGGCGGAGAGGAGGGGGCGTCGGTATGCGCGCACGCGGCGGCGCAGCAGAGGAGCGCGGCGCCCGTCAGCAGGGCGGCCAGGACCCGGATCGCCTGGTACAGGCGGATCTTTTTCATACGGCGACAACTCCTTTTTGCTTTTGAATTGGAAAAAAAGGGGAACGCCCGGAGCGTTTGCGGGGCGGCGGTCAGCGCCGGATGATCGCTTCGCGCTCCGGCCCGTTGCTGACCATGTCGATATGACGGCCCAGTTCTTTTTCGATAAACTCCACGTATGCGCGGGCCTGCGCCGGCAGCTGGTCAAACGTGCGGATGCCGCGGATGTTGCAGTGCCAGCCTTCCAGCACTTTCAGCACCGGCTTGGCCCGTTTGAGCAGCGGCGTGGTCGGGAAGTCGTGCACGATCTGCCCGTCGATCTCATACGCCACGCAGACCGGGATCTCGGTGCGGTAAGACAGGCAGTCCAACGCCGTCATGACCAGCGTGGTCGCGCCCTGACATTCAATGCCGTAGCGGCTCGCGACGCAGTCATACCAGCCGACGCGGCGGGGCCGGCCGGTGGTGGCGCCGAATTCGCCCTTGTCGCCGCCGTGCAGGCGCAGCTCCTGCGCCTCGTCTTTATCCAGAATCTCGGACACGAACTCCCCGGCGCCGACAGCGGAGGAATAGGCCTTGGTAACGACCACGACGTCCTTGATCTCGTGCGGGGGAATGCCGGCGCCGACAGCGCCGTACCCGGCCAGCGTGGAGGAGGAGGTGACCATCGGATAAATGCCGAAATCCGGGTCCTTCAAGGTACCCAATTGTCCTTCGAGCAGGATGTTTTTGCCCTCTTTCAGGGCCTGCTGCAGATATTTGTGCGTGTCGCACACGAAGGGGCGGATCTTCTCCCGGTATTCCATGCAGGTAGCGAACAGTTCCTGCTCGTCCAGCAGCGGTTTATGATACACGTGCTCCAGCGTCAAGTTCTTGAGGGTGCAGATATTGTGCAGCTTGGCGCGCAGCGTATCCTCCTCAAACAGTTCGTTGACCTGAATGCCGATTTTGGCGTATTTGTCGCTGAAAAAAGGCGCGATGCCGCTCTTGGTCGAGCCGAAGGCGTTTTTGCCCAGCCGTTCTTCCTCATAGGTGTCGAGCAAAATGTGGTACGGCATGAGGATCTGCGCCCGGTCGGACACCAGCAGGTGCGGGCGCAGGCCGGCCTGCTGAATGTCAGCCAGCTCCCGGCAGAACTTGTTGATGTCCAGCGCCACGCCGTTGCCGATGATGCAGGTCACGTGATCATAACACACGCCGCTGGGCATCAGGTGGAACGCAAAGCGGCCATGCTCGTTGATGATGGTATGCCCCGCATTGGCGCCGCCCTGAAAACGGATAACAATGTCGGACTGTGCCGCCAGCATATCGGTGATTTTTCCTTTTCCTTCGTCGCCCCAGTTGGCGCCCACGACCGCTCTTACCATGATTACAACACGTCTCCTTTTGGTGTTTATGGATAACTGTTCCGGGCCGGGGCCCGCCGTTCATCCACAATTTCATTATAATAAAACTTTTGCGGGCCCGCAAGGGCTGTCAGCAACTTTTTCGGCAAAATATCAGCCGGTCTGTCAGGCGGGCGGCGCGTACCGCCGCCGCCACGTCGTGCACGCGCAGGATGCGCGCGCCGTTCCATTGCGCAAGGGTATGCAGCGCCAGCGTGCCCGGCAGCCGTTCGGCGGGCGGCAGCGCGCCGCCCTCGGAGGCGACCCGCTTGCGAGAAGCCCCCGCCAGCACCGGGTAGGGAAGGCCGGCCGTCAATTCTGCCAGCCGGGCGATCAGCTGCCGATCCCCGGCGTCGCTTTTGCCGAAACCGATCCCGGGGTCCAGGCACAGGCAGCGCGGGTCCATCCCGGCGGCCTGCGCGGCGGCGGCGGCCGCTTCAAAAAACCGGCGAACAGTCGGCAGCGCGTCGTCCAGCGCGCGGTCATCCGCACCTCCGCCGGTGTGCACGGCCACGTATCCCGCGCCGCTTTGCGCCGCCAGCGTCAGCAGCGGCGACGCCGGGTCGCCCGATACGTCGTTAAGGATATCGGCGCCCTCCGCCAACGCCTGCCGGGCCACGGCGGCGCAGGTGGTATCCACCGACAGGGGCCGGTCGGTCAGGCGGCGCAGGCGGCGCAGCACCGGCAGCAGCCGGGCCGCTTCTTCCTCCGGGCCGACAGGACTGCTGCCCGGCCGGGTGGAGCAGGCGCCCAGATCCAGCAGATCAGCCCCCTGCGCCAGCAGGCGTTTCGCGTGGCGGACGGCCGCCTCCGGGGAGGCGTAGCGCCCGCCGTCGTAAAAACTGTCCGGCGTAACGTTGACGATGCCCATCACGAGTGTTCCGGTCAAAGGCAGCCGTTTGCCGCGGCACAACCACTCCATACTCCGTTCACCTCGCAGAAAAAGAGGGGGCAAAGCCCTTGCGGACCCTGCCCCCGGTCAAACGCATTACAGGCAGCGCACACGGAGCACGCCGTCGATGGCGGCGATAGCGTCCGCCGCACCGTCCGGGATCTGTTCAACGTCCAGCACGGTGTAGGCAAAGCCTTTTTTGGCGCGGCTGGTCACCGCGGCGGCCTTGACGACGGCGCTGACGGCCGGCACCACAGCCGCGTCTTCTTTATGCAGCACGCAGATGCGGCGGGCGGCGGCCCGGGGCGCGACCAGGTCGGGATAATTGACGGAATGCAGGATGTTGCCGTTCTCCAGGTAATCCTTCAATTCGTCGGCGGCCATAACGGCGCAGTTGTCTTCGCTCTCGGGGGTGGAGGCGCCCAGATGCGGGATCGCCACCACGTTGTCGGTGCACAGCAGTTCGTCGTTCGGGAAGTCGGTCACATAGCAGGCCACCTTGCCGTCGGCCAGGGCCTGTTTGATATCACCGGTGTGGACTAGATCCCCGCGGGCAAAGTTGAGAATGCGCACCCCGTCCTTCATCTTGGCGACGGAGGCGGCGTTGATCATCTCCTTGGTGTCGGGCGTGAGCGGGACGTGGATGGTGATGTAGTCGCACGCGGCGAAGATCTCATCCAGCGAAGCCACGCAATGCACCGAGGCGTCGACGCCCCACGCGGAGCGCACGGACAGGAACGGGTCGTACCCATATACGTCCATGCCCAGCGCTTCGGCCGCATTGGCGACCAGCACGCCGATGGCGCCCAGGCCGATCACGCCCAGCTTTTTACCGAGAATCTCGGGCCCGGCGAAGGCGCTTTTGCCTTTTTCCACCAGTTTGCCGACCTCGGCGCCCTGCCCTTTGAGGCCTTTAGCCCACTCGATCGCCGGGGCGATCTTGCGGGAGGCCAGCAGCAGGCCGGCCAGCACCAGTTCCTTGACAGCGTTGGCGTTGGCGCCCGGCGTATTGAACACCACGATGCCTTTTTCGGCGCAGGGGACCAGCGGGATGTTGTTCACGCCGGCGCCCGCGCGGGCGATGGCGAGCAGCGAGGCGGGCATCTCCATCTCCAGCATGGAGGCGGAGCGGACCATCACGCCGGCCGGTTCGGTCACGTCGGACCCGACGGCGTACCCGGCGCCGAAACGCGCGGTGCCGCAGGCAGCGATCTTGTTGAGGGTCAGAATATTCATGACAAAGGACCTCCTATACGGCGGCGAACGGGTTTACCGGTTCTCCGCTTCGAACTTTTTCATAAAGTCGACCAGTTTTTTCACGCCCTCGATCGGCATGGCGTTATAGATGGATGCGCGCATACCGCCGACGGTGCGGTGGCCTTTGAGGTTGACGAAACCGGCAGCCGTCGCCTCTTTGACGAACTTGGCGTCCATTTCCTCGTTGCCGGTGACAAAGGGCACGTTCATCAGCGAGCGGTCCTCCTTGACCACGGTGCCGCGGAACAACTCGGACTGGTCGAGGAAGTCGTACAGCAGAGCCGCCTTGGCTTCGTTGATCCGCTTCATGTTGGCCAGGCCGCCGATGTCATTTTTCAGCCATTCCAGCACCAGCTTGCACATATAAATGGTGTAGCAGGGCGGGGTGTTGTACATCGAGCCGTTGTCGGCGTGGATCTGGTAGTTGAGCATGGTGGGCGTGATGTCGCGCGCTTTGCCCAGCAGATCCTCCCGGATGATGACGATGGTCACGCCGGCCGGGGCCATGTTCTTCTGCGCGCCGGCATATACCATGCCGAACTTGGTCACGTCGATCGGCTCGGAAAGCGCGCAGGACGAGATGTCGGCGATCAGCGGAACGTTGCCGGTCTGCGGCAGCGTGTGGTATTTGGTGCCGTAGATGGTGTTGTTCATGCAGATGTAGAAATAATCCGCATCCGGTGTAAACGTGGCCGGATCCAGCTTCGGGATGTAAGAGAAAGTCTTGTCCTTGGACGAGGCCACCGCGCGCGCGTCGCCGTACCGGGCCGCTTCCTGATACGCCTTGTTGGCCCACTGGCCGGTGATGACGTAGTCCGCCTTGCCGGAGCCGTTCATCAGGTTCAACGGGATCATGGCGAATTGAGTGGAGGCACCGCCCTGCAAAAACAGCACTTTATAGTTGTCGGGGATGTTCACGATCTCCCGCAGCAGGTCCTCGCAGCCGCGGATGATGGATTCGAACACCTTGGACCGGTGGGACATTTCCATCACGGACTGGCCGCAGCCCTCGTAATCCAGCATTTCAGCAGCGGCTTTTTTTAGCACGCTTTCCGGCAGCATGGACGGACCGGCGGAAAAATTATACACTCTTGCCATACAAAAACCTCCCAAAAATCCATAAATAAAAAATCTTTACGCATTATTATATAACGCTGTCAGGAACCTGTCAATCTGCTTTTTTGCAAAACACGAGCCAAAAACAAGGCTTTTTTCGTGCAAAAAGCCCGCAGGTTAGCCTGCGGGCCCGGGCGGCGGCGGGAAGATCCTCCGCCGCGCCGATCACAGATGTCCCTGAATCCAGGCGAGCAGCTGCGCTTCCGGCCGGAAGCCGACGCTCTGGGCCCGGAGCTCACCTTTTTTCAGCAGTACCAGGCAGGGGACGCTGTTGACCCGGTAAGCGGCGGCCAGTTCCGGCGCCTCGTCGACGTCGACGTTGTAAAAGTCGACCCGGTCGGCCAGCTTTTCGCTCACGGCCTCCAGCACGGGAGCCAGCATCCGGCACGGCCCGCACCACGAAGCGGAAAAATCCACCACGGCGACGTCGCTTTGTTTGGCTTGCGCGGCAAATTGTTCGGCTTGAATCTTCTTGACCATAATTCTTTCTCCCTTCCTTTTCACAAAGCCGGCACGTCCGGCATTTCTTTTTTCAACCGGTCCACGTATCGCACGGCGCTCAGGGCGGCCACGTTGCCTTCCCCCGCCGCTTTGATATACTGATAGGGCGTCCCCGTCACATCGCCGCAGGCGAACACGCCGGGAACGTTGGTCTCCATCGCGCGGTTGACCGGGATGTGAGGCCCGTCCGCTTCCAGCCCGGGCACCAGCCGGTCCGGCGCGACCGCCGGCCGCAGAACAAAGACGCCGTCCGCCGGGTAGGCGCCCGCTTCGGTACGCACCAGCCGCCGTCCGTCCGCCTGCTCAATCGCGGTCACCTGTTCCCGGATGATCCGCACCGTTTCGGGCAGATCCGGCTGCTGCGGATAGACGGGAAAGTACAGTACCTGCGCACACACCCCGGCCAGATAGGCCGCCTCTTCCTCCTCCCGGGGGGAATAGCCGATAACGGCCGCCGTTTTGCCCCGGTACAGAGGCGCGTCGCAGGTGGCGCAGTAACTCACGCCCCGGCCCAACAGCTCTTTTTCACCGGGCAGTTCCTTGCCCGGCACCACGCCGGTGGCCAGGATCACCGCCGTTGCCTCCATCATATCCTCTCCCGCCTGCAAAGCAAAAAAGGCTCCCATGGCGTACACGGCGCTGATCTTCTTTTCGGTCACGACCAGCCCGGCTTGTTCCAGATGCCGCCGGAATGCGGCGGCCAGCTGCGCCCCCGATACGTCAGGCAGACCCAGATAATTCCGGATTTCGGGCGCTTTGGCCAACTTTTCACTCAAATCCCGGCTGCCCAGCAGCAGCACGGATTTGCCGCGCAGCGCCGCGGTCACGGCGGCGGAAAGGCCGGCCGGCCCGGTGCCGATCACGGCGATGTCGTAACGGTCCATGTAAAAACTCCCTTCGGCGCGCCCGGCGGCCGCGGGCGCATATGTATAGTTCCTCTTTTCCGTCAAAAATATGCCGCGGCCTCTTACCAGCCGTGCAGATGATTTTTCTGCATGGCGTGCAGTATTTTCTGTTCGACCGGGCCGTAGTCGCGGCGCAGCTGCGCCAGCAGTTCGCCGGTGCGGGCGCGTTCGGTCCGGCCGTTGACCGGGCAGCGGGACGGGACGACCGGCAGCCGTTGCTGCCGGGCAAAGCGCGCCACGTCCTCCTGCGGAATAAAGACCATCGGGCGGATCAGCGTCAGGCCGCGGCGGTCCAGAAAAGTTCTGGGCGCGAAGCAGTCCAGCGTGCCGCCGGTCAGCAGGTTCATCAGCAGCGTTTCGGCCGCGTCGTCCCGGTGATGGCCCAGCGCCACGGTGCGGCAGCCGGCGTCCAGCGCCGCGCGGTGCAGCGTGCCGCGGCGCAGCCGGGCGCACAGGCTGCACGGGTTGGCCTCCTGCCGGTCGGCAAACACCGTTTTCCATAGCCGGGTCGGTTCGACGATATACGGCACATCCAACGCGCGGCACAGGTCGGCCACGGCGGAATAATCGCCGGGCTGCCCGTCAAAACAGGGATCCAGCGTGATGGCGGTCAGCGAAAAGCGGGCCGGATAAAAGCGCCGCAGCGCCGCCAGCAGCCACAGCAGCACCAGGCTGTCCTTCCCGCCGGAAACGCCGACGGCGACGCGGTCCCCGTCGCGGATCATGCCGTAACGGTCCACGGCGGCGCGCAGCAGCGCAAGCAGATGCTGTTCGGCGGTCACGTCCGGTCCCTCCTTCCCGCGCAAAACGTTCCTGTTTATTTTATATCACGGTACGAATCTATTTGCAAGAGGCGGACGTTTGTGATATGATAAAAAAAACGAACGGGGAAGGAGGCCGCGGGTTGAAAAAGCTGCTGACGTTGTTTCTGACCTTTGCCAAAGTCGGCGTGATGACCTTCGGCGGCGGCTATGCGATGCTGCCGATCCTGCAACGCGAGATCGTGGAAGGCAAGCACTGGGCAGACGACGAGGAGTTGGCCGATTATTTTGCCGTCGGCCAATGTACGCCCGGGGTCATCGCCGTCAACACGGCCACCTTCATCGGGTATAAAACCAAAGGGGTGCTCGGCGGCGTGTGCGCCACGCTGGGCGTGGTGTTCCCGTCGCTGATCCTGATCACGGCGCTCGCGGGGGTGCTCACGGCATTGGCCGGGTACCCCGCGGTGCAGAACGCCTTTGCCGGCATCCGCGTATGCGTGTGCGTGCTGATCTTCAACGCGGTATGCCGTCTGTGGAAAAAATCGGTGCGGGACGTGCTGACCTTCTGCGTCTTCCTGACGGTGACGGTGCTGTCCTTCGTGCTGGACCTTTCGCCCGTCGTCTACGTGCTCGCAGCGGCGCTGCTGGGCCTGCTGGCGCACTGCCTGCCGAGGAAGAAGGCGGGCGGAAAATGATCCTTTTGCAGTTGTTTTACGAGTTTTTCAAAACCGGGCTGTTCGCCGTCGGCGGCGGGCTGGCCACGCTGCCTTTTTTGCAGCAGATGAGCGTCAAAACGGGGTGGTTCACCCTCGGGCAGCTGGCGGATATGCTGGCCGTGTCGGAGTCGACGCCGGGCCCGATCGGGGTCAACATGGCCACCTACGTCGGCTACCTCGCCGCCGGGGTCCCCGGGGCGATCGTGGCGACGCTCGGGCTGATCACGCCGTCGCTGCTGATCATCCTGCTGGTCGCGTCGCTGCTGCGCAATTTTAAGGAAAACCGGCTGGTGCAGGGCGCTTTTTACGGGCTGCGCCCGGCCTCCACCGGGCTGGTGGCGGCCGCCGGCCTGCACACCGTGCGGCTGACTTTCTGGAACGGTGCCGCGGCAGCTGACGGATGGCTCGCCGCCCTGCACTGGAAAGGCATGATCCTCGCGGCGCTGCTGCTGGTCGTGACCCGGGTCGGGCCGCAGAAAAAACTGCACCCCATCGTATGGATCCTGCTGTCCGCCGCCGCCGGCGTGGTCTTCCGCTTTGCCGGGGCGTGACCTGATTGACAAAAAAGAGCCCCGCGGCGCCGTTGACGCCGCGGGGCTCTTGCTCATTTACAGCGTGGCTTTATGGAACACCTTTTTGCCCTTGCGCAGCTTAACGCCGTCGGCCAGTTGCTGCCGGGTGACGATCAGCGTCGGCGCCTCCACCTTCACGCCGTCGAGCAGCACGCCACCCTGCTGGATCAGCCGGCGCGCCTCGCCCTTGCTCGGCGCCAGCTTGCAGGCGACCAGCAGGTCGACGATGCCGATGCCGTCTTCGGTCAGCAGCGCGGGGTCCACGGTGGTGGAGGGCATGTGCGCGTCGTCCCCTTCGCCGGAGAACAGCGCCTGCGCGGTGGCGCGGGCCTTGTCCGCCTCGGCCGCACCGTGCACCAGCGAGGTCAGCTCGTACGCCAGCAGTTCTTTCTTTTCGTTGATCCGGCCGGCGTCCCAGGCCTCCATCTGCTCGATCTGTTCGAGCGGGATAAAAGTCAGCATCCGCAGGCACTTCATCACGTCGGCGTCGTCGACGTTGCGCCAGTACTGATAAAACTCGAACGGCGAGGTCTTCTCCGGGTCGAGCCAGACGGCGCCCTTGGCCGTTTTGCCCATTTTCTTGCCCTCGCTGTTGAGCAGCAGGGTAATGGTCATGGCATAGGCGTCCCGGCCGGATTTTTTACGGATCAGTTCTGTTCCGCCGAGCATGTTGCTCCACTGATCGTCGCCGCCGAACTGCATGTTGCAGCCGTAATGCTCGTTGAGGTACCAGAAGTCGTACGACTGCATGATCATGTAGTTGAACTCCAAAAAGCTCAGCCCGCGTTCCATGCGCTGCTTGTAACATTCGGCCCGCAGCATGTTGTTGACCGAGAAGCAGGCGCCCACCTCGCGCAGCAGATCGATGTATTTCAGGTCCAGCAGCAAGTCGGCGTTGTTGACGACGATGGCCTTGTCCGGCCCGAAGTCGATAAACCGGCCGATCTGCTTGAGAAAGCAGTCGCAATTGTGCCGGATGGTTTCCGGCGAGAGCATCGAGCGCATGTCGGTGCGGCCGGACGGGTCGCCGATATAGCCGGTGCCGCCGCCGAGCAGCACCACCGGCTTGTTGCCGGCCAGCTGCAGGCGCTTCATCAGGCACAGGGCCATAAAATGGCCCACGTGCAGTGAATCCGCCGTCGGGTCAAAGCCGATGTAGAAGCGGGCGCCGCCGCGGTTGATCAGGTCGCGGATCTCCGCCTCGTCGGTAACCTGGGCGATCAGCCCGCGCGCCTGTAATTCCTCATAGATCTGCATGTCAATTTCCTCCGTTCATCAAAAAATCCCCCTGCTCCCGGTTGGGAACAGAGGGCGAATGTCCTTCGCGGTACCACCTCTGGTTCAGGCCGGCCTCACGGTCCGGCCCCTCGGGGCGTCCGAAGACGCCGGCACGGTAACGGGTGCGCCCGGCCCGCCCTGCCTAGCGGCAAAGCAGACAACTCCGGAACCGTACTTCCCCGACGGGGCCGCTGCGCCCTTACACCGGCCGGGCGCTCTCTGCAAGCGGATACTCCGCGGGTACTGCGTTCCTTCACAGTCTTTACCGACATTATAACAAAACGCGGCGCAAAAAGCAAGCCCCGTTTTTTTCGCCGCCGATAACAAAATTGTTACCTTTCTTTTATTGAAAAATCCGCCCGGTTGTGGTATAGTAACTATGTTATCGAAAAAATGCCGGCCTTGCCGGCTGAACGTACAGAAAGAAGGAACACTATGGCAAACGCTTCCGTTGCGCGGCGCCGGGGACACGCCAAAAAAATATCGCCGGTGCAGCGCATGATGCTGTTTTTACCGCTGGTGCTGCTGTATGACGAGGCGCTGCTGCGCTGGTTCGGCCACACCCCGACGACCTTCCGCACCTGGCTGTACATGATTTTCTTTACCGTCAGCGCGGGGATGATCTTTTATCTGCTTTGCTCCATCAGCAAAAACCGCAAGGTCAACCGCATACTTGTGACGGTGCTGCTGGCGGTGCTGCCGGTCATCTTTTTGATCGAGTTCTTTTTGAAGCAGACCTTCGGGTTCTACTATTCCATCGCCGATATTTTGTCCAATACCAAACAGGTGGCGGGCAGTTATTCCGGCTCCATCCTGCTGATGATCGCCAAAAGCTGGTACGTCATCGTGCTGTATTTTGTGCCGCTGGTGCTGTACGCCCTGGTCGGGCGGTACTTCGTCCCGGCGGACGGGGCCCGGCCCGGCCACCGGGTGATCGCCGCGGGCGTGTGCGTGCTCTGCTACCTGTTCGCGCTCATCGGCGTGATGACCGGCACGGCCGTCTCCGGCGAAGGCAACCTGAGCGACCGCAACTGCTACCGTGCGATGTACGACGCAGACCGGGCCGGGGTGCGCTTCGGGCTGCTCACGGCGCTGCGGCTGGACGTGCAGTACGGCATCTTCGGCGTACCGGAGGAGAGTACCGACACCGATATGGAAGACATTTCCATCAATATCGGCCCGGGCTCCGGCACGACCTCGTCGGATCCGGCGAGCACCCCGGTCAGCGAGCCGGCGAGCAATCCCTCGTCCGATCCCGAGCCGCCGATCCCGCAGGGGGATAACGTGCTGAAATCGCTCGATTTCGCGGCGCTGGCCGCCGGGGAAAAAGACATGACAGTCAAGCAGATGCACGAATATTTCGGCGCGCAGACGCCGTCGGCCAAAAACCGCTACACCGGCCTGTGCGAGGGCAAAAACCTGATCATCATCGTGGCGGAGGCTTTCTCCTCCTACGTCATCGACGCCGAACGCACGCCGATGCTGTACCAGCTGGCCAACAGCGGCGTGGTCGCCCGGGACTACTACCAGCCCTGTTGGGGGCAAAGCACTTCGGGCGGCGAGTTTTCCGCCCTGCTCGGGCAGATCCCCACCCGCAAGAACGAGAAGGAAAAGGGCCTTTCGATGTATCTCGGCCGCAACAACAACTGGTATTATTCGATGGGGCAGGTGTTGCGCCGCAGCGGGTACATGACGCTGGCCTTCCACAACAACACCTACGATTATTATGACCGGGACGAAACGCACGACAACCTCGGTTATCAGTATTACGGCAAGATCGACGGGGTGATGGGGCGCACCTATCCCAAGGGGCAGTACGCCAACCTGTATGAAAAGTTCTTTACCGAGCAGATCAAGAACAACACCACCGCCCTGCTGCCGGATACCGTTTCCAACGGCATCGATAAAGATATGATCGACTCGACGATCTCGTATTATATCGACCGGGAGCCGTTCCACATCTATTATCTGACCATGAGCGGGCACAACAACTACTCGATGAGCAACAGCAAGGCCGTGCGCAACGCCGCCTACGTGCAGAACCTGAACTTCTCCGACACCGTCAAGGCGTACCTGGCCTATCAGCAGGAACTGGAATGGGCCATGCAGGCGCTGGTGCATCATCTGGAAGCGGCCGGCAAGGCGGAAAACACCGTCATCTGCCTGACGGCGGACCACTACCCCTACGGGCTGGACAACGGCGCCTTCGGCAACACGGCCGATTATACCGGCGAGTTGATGGGCAAAACCAAATACAGCGTTTCCGAGCGGGACCGCAACGCGCTGATCCTTTGGTATAAAGGGATGCCCACCGTCGAGGTGACCAAACCCGTGAGCAGCGTGGATATCCTGCCGACGCTGCTGAACCTGTTCGGCGTGGAGTATGACTCCCGCATCCTGCCGGGGCGCGATATGCTGTCCGACGCGGAAGGGCTGGTCGTCTTCGCCGATTACAGCTGGGTCGCCTCCCGCGGGTCCCTGATCGGCGGCACCTTCACGGCGGCGCCGAACGCAGGCTTCGCCTCCAACGAAGAGGCGCGCGCGTATATGAAGGAAACCAATCAGAAAGCGAAGGATCAGGTGGAATATTCCCGTTACATCCGGCAAAAGGATTATTACCGGATTCTGTTCGGGAACAACTGAAAAAAAGCCGGCGCGTCGCGCCGGCTTTTTCGGTGAGGAGTGGACGATATGGGCGATATTCTGGTTTTGCAGGGCAGCCCGCGGCCGGGCGGCAATACCGCCCGGCTGGCGCAGGCGCTGGTCGACGGAACCGGCGGCCGGGCCGAGATCTTTGCCGTCTGTGCGCACGATATCCGGCCCTGCCTCGGGTGCGAAGCCTGTGCGGCCGCGCCGGGGCACGCCTGCGTGCAGCGGGACGATATGTCCCTGCTGTACGACAAGCTGCTGCAAACGCAAACGCTGGCGATTGCCTCGCCGGTGTATTTTTACGGGATCAGCGCCCAGCTGAAAGCGGCGGTCGACCGGCTGCACACGCCGCTGCGCGGCGCCTTCCCGCTGCGGCGCACGGCGCTGCTGCTCGTCGGCGCGGCGCACCGGCCGGACCTGTTCGATGCCGTGCTCGCGCAGTACCGGCTGATCCTGTCCTACTTTGGGCTGGAGGATGCGGGCTGCGTGCTGGCGCCCGGTTGCCGGGCCGCGGGGTCGATAGAAAACGGAGACGCGCTGCGGCAGGCGTTTGAGCTGGGCCGGCGGCTGGCGGAAAGCGCAGGATAAAAAGGAAAAGAGCGGGGGCGCCGTTAAACGGTGCCCCCGCTCTTTATGAAAGGGTCTGTTGTATGCGGATCACATGGAGAGTTCCTGCGCAACGCGGAACAGATGCTCGTCAAAGGGCTTCTTCATACGCAGCGCCTCTTCGATGTCGAAGTCCATCAAACGGTCGTTCTGCACGGTGACGACGCGATTGCTCTGGCCGGCAAGCAGCAGTTCGACGGCGTAGTGGCCCATCCGGCTGGCGAGCACCCGGTCGTACACGCTGGGGGAACCGCCGCGCTGCACGTGGCCGAGAATGGTGGCGCGCGTCTCAAACCCGGTGGCTTTTTCGATCTGCGGCGCCATTTCCAGCACGCCGCCGACCCCTTCGGCGACCAGGACGATAAAATGCTTTTTGCCCGTCAGGGCGGCGGCGCGGATACGGTCGATGACGTCGCGCTGGAAGTCGTGCTGAATCTCGGGCACCAGCACGCTGATGGCGCCGACGGCCACGGCGACGTTCAGCGCCAGATAGCCCGCCTCACGGCCCATGACCTCTACCACGCTGCAACGGTCGTGAGACATCGAGGTATCGCGCAGCTTGTCGATCATCTCCATAGCGGTGTTCAGCGCCGTGTCGTATCCGATGGTATGCTCACAGCAGGAGATGTCGTTATCAATGGTGCAGGGCAGGCCGACGCAGGGCAGACCGCGCCGCGTCAGATCCTGCGCGCCGCGGAACGAGCCGTCGCCGCCGAGAACCACAACGCCCTCGATGCCGTGGGCGCGGCACTGTGCAATGGCCTTCTGCATGCCCTCTTCGGTATGGAACTCGTGGCTGCGGGCGCTGTACAGGATGGTGCCCCCGCGCTGAATGATGTCCGACACCGAACGCATCGTCATGGGAACAAAGTCCCCGCTCATCAGGCCGACGTAGCCGCGGTATACGCCGACGACTTCGACGCCTTTGAACAAAGCGGCGCGCGTAACGGCACGGATGGCGGCGTTCATACCGGGGGCGTCCCCGCCGCTGGTCAGAACTGCGATTTTTTTGATAGCCATACTACGACTCTCCCTTTGCTATACGGCAAAAAATAAAATACTTTTTTATTATAGCGTGTGCCTGCGGAAATATCAATCTGTTATTTTCGCTTTTTCGCGATTTTTTTGAAAACAAGCGGCGTTTTTTTACAAAATCATTCGGCAAGGACCACCTGATCCGGCCCCAGCAGACGCCGCAGCTCACCGAGCAGCACGTCGTTCGGCGCGATCCAGAGGTTGCCCGGCGCCCGGAACGCCTTGCCGGTATCGGCAAATCGGATCACCACCGGCACCGGCCCGTCAAACACGCGCAGCAGCAATTTGCAGCGCAGCCAGACCGGGTCATCCTGCGCCGGGACGGACAGATACAACCCGGGTGTGCGGGGGCGGGCGGCCTCCGGCGCGGCCGGTTCGGTCTGCCCGGTTTGCCCGGCCGGGCGGACCCGTTGAATGATCAGCTGCGGCTCCCGCTCCTCGCGGCGGCTCAACTGTGCTTCCGCGACCAGGACGGCCCCTGTCTGCAAAACGGCGGCAAAGGTATCCAGCGTTTTCGGAAACAGAATGCCCTCGATGCTGCCTCCGTCGTCTTCCAGCTGCAGGTATGCCATTTCGGCCCCGGTGCGGGTGGTTTTACGGCGCAGAGCCGTCACCTGGCCGAGCACGCGCACCGTCGCGTCATCCTCCGGCGTATCCGGATCATCGGTTTGCAACAGCAAGCGGATCGGTACGGCGCCGCAGGCGGCAGCTTCCGCCCGGTAGGCTTGCAGCGGGTTGCCGGTCAGATACAGGCCGGCGACTTCTTTTTCCATTGCCAGCCGTTCGGCGGCGGAAAACTCCGGCAGATCCGGCAGCTGCGGTGCATGGCTCCGGCCGGCGCCGCCCAGGTCGTCAAAACCCAACTGCCCGTCCAGATCGCGCCGGGCGTCAGCGTCCAGCTGGTCCGCCCAGGGGCCGTACACGGTGAGCATCTGCCGGCGGTTGGCGTCCAACCCGTCGAGCGCCCCGCAGCGGATCAGGCTCTCGCACGCGCGGCGGTTCCATTCCCTGTGCGGGTTCATACGGCGGCAAAAATCGTAAAACGACGTAAAAGGCCCGCCGCTCTCCCGCTCGCGCACAAGCGCGTCGATCAAATTGCGGCCGAGGTTGCGCACGGCCAGCAGGCCGAAGCGGATCCTCCCGTTTTCCGCCGTAAAGGCGGCGGCGCTGTGGTTGACGTCGGGCGGATCGACCGCCAGACCCAACCGCTCGCACTCGCCGATATATTCGATCAGCCGGCCGCCGTACATGGCGTTGGTCAGCAGAGCGGCCATATATTCACAAGGGTACAGACATTTCAGGTAGGCGGTGCGGTAGGAGATCAGCGCATACGCCGCCGCGTGGGATTTGTTGAACGCATAGGACGCGAAGGAGGACATCTCTTCAAAAATCTCCTCGGCAACCGGCTGCGGGATGCCCCGGAACAGGCACCCGTCCACCACGCGCACGCCGTCTTCGTTGACCAGCCCGTGCAGGAAGATCTCCCGCTCTTTCTGCATGACGTCGTGCTTCTTTTTGGACATGGCCCGCCGCACGATATCCGCCCGGCCGAGCGAATACCCGGCCAGCGTGCGGAAAATCTGCATGACCTGCTCCTGATACACGATACAGCCGTTGGTGACCGACAAAATGGGCGCCAGCAGCGGGTGCGCCATCCGGATCTGGTCCGGATGCTGGCGGTTGTAGATGTATTTCGGGATGGAATCCATCGGACCGGGCCGGTACAGCGAGATCACGGCGATCAGGTCCTCCAGCTTGTCCGGCCGCAACTGGGACAATACCCGCTTCATGCCGGAGGATTCGAACTGGAACACGCCCTCTCCGTTGCCCTGCGACAGCATTTTGTATACGGCCGGGTGGTCGAGCGGGATTTTTTCAATGTCGAACGCCGGTTCCCGCCGCCGGATCAATTGCTGCGCCTGATCGATCACCGTCAGGTTGCGCAGGCCCAGAAAATCCATTTTCAGCAGGCCCAGCTCTTCCAGCGTCGTCATGGTGTACTGCGTGGCGATCAGGTCGCCGTTGACGCACAGCGGCACGTATTCGGCCACCGGCTTGTCGGTAATGACGACGCCGGCCGCGTGGGTGGAGGCGTGGCGGGGCATGCCCTCCACCTTTTTGGCGTAATCGATCAGCCGGCGCACCGCCGGATCGCCCTGATAAAGGTCGCGCAGCGTTTTGCTCTGGGCCAGCGCTTTGTCGAGCGTGATGTGCAGCTCCCACGGGATCTGCTTGGCCACCCGGTCCACATCGGCGTAAGGCATCGACAGCACCCGCCCGATATCCCGCACGGCAGCGCGCGCCGCCATCGTCCCGAAGGTGACGATCTGCGCGACGTGATCGGCCCCGTAGCGGCCGATCACGTAATCGATGACCTGCTGCCGCTTTTCGTAACAGAAATCGATGTCAAAATCCGGCATGCTGACGCGTTCCGGATTAAGGAAGCGCTCAAACAGCAGGTCGTACCGCAGCGGATCGATGCCGGTGATGCCGATGCAGTACGCGCACAGGCTGCCGGCGCCGGAGCCGCGCCCCGGACCGACCGGGATATCGTGCGTTTTGGCATACTGTACAAAATCCCGCACGATCAGGTAATACTCGACGTAACCCATCTGCCGGACGGTGCGCATTTCGTATTCCAGCCGGTCGATGACGGCCGGGTCCGGCGTATCGCCGTACAGGCGGGCCATCCCCTCCCGGCAGAGCCGCTCGAAATACGCGCAGGGCTCTTCGCCGTCGGGCGGCGTGAAGCGGGGCAGCTGGGTGTGGCCGAAGGTAAAATCCACGCAGCAGCGCTGCGCGATGAGGGCGGTGTTTTCCAACGCTTCCGGGTCGTCGGGAAAGCGCTGCGCCATCTCTTCTTCGGATTTCAGATAAAACTCGTCGCCCGGCAGCGCCATACTGCTGGGCTGGTCGAGGGTGGTGGCGGTGCCGATGCACACCAGCGCCTTCTGCACCGGGGCGTCCTCCCGGGTGACGTAGTGGACGTCGTTGGTACAGCACAGCGGGATATCCAGCTCCCGCGACAGACGCCGCAAATCCCGGTTGACCTGTGCCTGCTCCGGCAGGCCGTGGTCCTGCATCTCCAGGAAAAAGTTGTCCCGCCCGAACAGGTCGCGCAGCTGCGCCGCCGTTTGCCGGGCCGCGGCATAGTCCCCCCGCAAAATCGCCTTGGGCACGGCGCCGGCCAGGCAGGCGGACAGGGCGATCAGCCCCTCGTGGTACCGGGTCAGCAGTTCCCAATCGATGCGAGGCTTGGTATAAAAGCCCTCAATAAAGCCGGCGGAGATCAGTTTGGTCAGGTTGCGGTAGCCGGTCTCGTTTTCACACAGCAGCACCAGATGGGTGTATTCGCTGTCGAGGCCGTGTTCCTTATCGGTCCGGCGGCGGGGCGCAACGTACGCCTCGCACCCGAGGATCGGTTTGATGCCGGCCGCTTTGGCGGCCTTGTAAAAGTCTACCAGCCCGTACATCACGCCATGATCGGTCACGGCGACGGCGGTCTGCCCCAACGCCTTGACCCGGTCGACCAGGTCGTGGATGCGGCAGGCTCCGTCCAGCAGGCTGTATTCACTGTGCACGTGCAAATGTACAAAAGCCATCGTCAGACCTCCTGCGCAAAGGCAAGGATCCGGTGGATCCGATGGTAGACGCCGGACCGGCTCACGGGCGGATCCAGCGCTTCTCCCAGTTCCCGCAGCGACATATCCGGGTTATCCTGCCGCAGCCGCGCCACCTCGCGCAGCTCGGGCGGCAGCGCATCCAGCCCGCCGGTGGCCTGTATGATATGCCGCACCGCCGCCAGCTGGGCGGCCGCGGCCGCGGCCGTTTTGCCGATGTTGGCGTTTTCGCAGTTGATCACGCGGTTGGTCTTGTTGCGGATATCCTTGACCATCTTGACGTTCATCAGTTCCAGCGTGGCGCCGACGGCGCCCATGAACGTCAGGCAGTCCTCGATCTGCTCGCTTTCTTTGAAGTACAGCACGTAATCGCCCTTGCGGCGCACCGTGCGCACGTGCAGCCCGCACTCGGCGAACAGCGGCGGCAGATCGCGGCTGAGGTTGTAGTAAGGGACGCAGAACTCCAGATGATAGCCGCGTTCCGGGCTGGTAACGGTACCGCAGGACAAAAACAACCCCCGCAGATACGCGGCGGCGCATTGTTCGCATTCCAGGTTGGCGCGGTTCAGCCGCAGGCTGACCTCCCGCCCGGTATGGCCGAAGGTATCGAAGATCCGGCGGTGATCCGCCGGATCGGCCGTGACGAGGTGAAACCCGCGCACGCCGGCCGGCGGCTGCCGCACCAGCGGGCCGCAGCCGCATACCTGCTGCAGCAGTTCGGCGTACAGCGCGGCGATGGCGGCGCTTTCCGTCTGCAGCGAGATGCCGGCGTACCCGAACGCGTGGCCGCCCTGCGCCATCCCGTATGCCTGCGCTTTGCGGCAGCACGGCAAAGCCGGCCGGACGGCGGCCAGCTCGGCTTTGACCTGTGTGGCAAAGGACATACGGTTCGGCCCCCTTTCGGGTGTTACGGTTTGACGATATCGCGATGATTGACGGTCACGCGGTATCCCGCGGCCGACAGATGCCGGAAAACCATCTCGGCCATCGTGACCGAGCGGTGTTTGCCGCCGGTGCAGCCCACGGCGATGACCAGCTGGCTTTTGCCCTCCTGCTGATACAGCGGCAGCATATAGTCAAGCAGGGCGTACAGGCGCTGCAGAAAGCCCTGCGAACGGTCGGATTCCAACACATACGCGCGCACGTCCGCATCCAGGCCGGTCTTGTGGCGCAGCGCGTCGACGTAAAACGGATTGGGCAGACAGCGCACGTCGAACACCAGATCCGCTTCGGACGGCAGGCCGTATTTGAAGCCGAACGAGCAGCAATGTACGACCAGACCGCTGTGTTCGCTTTCACCGAACAGGGCCACGACGCGCTCACGCAGCTGCGCCGGGGAAAGCTGCGAGGTGTCGATCAGATAATCGGCCCGGCTGCGCAGCGGGCGCAGCAACTGCCGTTCCGCGGCAAGCGCCTGGTCGAGCGGGGTGTCCCCGGCGCCGGCGAGCGGATGCTGCCGCCGCGTCTCCTTAAAACGCAGCGCCAGCACGCGGTCGTCGCATTCCAGATACAGGATTTTATACGTCAGGCCCTGCGCCTCAAACTGTTCCAGGCTGTCGGTCAGGCTGTCGAACCACCGGCCGCTGCGCACGTCGATCACCAGCGCCACCCGGGACAGCTTGCCCTGAGATTGCAGGATCAGCTGCGCAAAGGTGGGCAGCAGGTTCGGGGGCATATTGTCCACACAGTAAAAACCCAGGTCCTCCAACGCGTCGACCGCGCGCGATTTGCCCGAGCCGGACGCACCGGTAACAATCAGCAGTTCCACGGCCAATCCACTCCTCCTACCAGACGCACCTCCGGTTCCAGAACAAAGCCGGTCTGTTCGGCCACGCCCTGCCGTACGCGGTGCGCCAGTTCCAATACGTCGCGGCAGGTCGCGCCGCCGCGGTTGATGATAAAACCGGCGTGCTTTTCGCTGACCTGCGCGCCGCCGACAAAAGCGCCCTTAAAACCGCAGCGTTCGATCAGCTCGCCGGCAAAGGCGCCCTGCGGGCGTTTGAAAAAGCTGCCGGCGCTGGGATATTCCAGCGGCTGCTTCTGCTGCCGCCGCGCCAGAATGTCGTCCATCCGCTGCCGGACGGCCTCGGGATCATCCGGCTGCAAGGCGAAATCCGCCCGCAGAACGATCTCTCCGCTGTCCATCAGCGCGGTGTGACGGTAGGTCATCTCCAATTCTTCGCCGGAAGCCTCCCGCAGGGTGCCGTCCGGCGAAAGCAGCAGCGCTTTCTGCAGCACGTCGGCGATTTGCCCGCCGTAGGCGCCGGCATTCATAAACACGGCGCCGCCGACCGACCCGGGAATGCCGAAGGCAAACTCCAGCCCGGCCAGTCCGTTCTGCTGGGCCGTGCGGCAGGCGCGCTGCAGCGGGATCCCGGCGGTGCAGGAAAGGATCTGCTCCCGGCATACGGGGGTGTGCAGCCGGCCCTCCAGCCGCAGGATAACGCCGGCGAGGCCTTCGTCGGCGCACAGCAGGTTACTGCCGTTGCCCAGGAAGAAAAACGGGATCCCCCGGATGCGGCAGGCGGCGACAATCAGGGTGGCCGCCGCTTCGTTCGGGATGGTCACGACCAGTTCGGCCGGGCCGCCGATGCGGAAGGCGGTAAAATCGGCCAGCGGCTGGGCGTGCTGTACCCGGCAGCCCATTTTGCGTACAAACGCTTCAAACTTTTCGAGATCCAAAGCCGGGCCTCCTTTTCAGCCTTGATGCAAAGCCAGCACCGCGGCGCCGATGATGCCGGCGTCGTTGCCGAGGGAGGCAACCGTCAGCCGGGTCTGCCGGGCGCTGTATTTGCTGTACCGTTCCTGCTCGATGTACCGGCGCAACGGCGCGAGCAGCGTCTCACCTTCGTGGCAGATACCGCCGCCGATGCACAGGACCTCCGGCTGGAAGATGTTGACGACGTTGATCAGCCCGCAGGCGATATAGTAAATATACCGGTCCACGACCTGTTTGCCGACGGCGTCGCCGGCGCGCATAGCGTCAAAGGCGGTGCGGCCGTTGACGGCGTCAAGGGTCGGCGCCCATTGCCACAGCAGGCTGTCGGGGTGCTGCTGCATGGCCGCCCGGGTCTGCCGGATCAAAGCGGTGGCGGAGGCGTACGCCTCCCAGCAGCCGCGGCGGCCGCAGGTGCACGCTTCCCCGTCGACGACGATGACGATATGCCCCAACTCGGCGCCGGCAAAATTATAGCCGTTGTATATTTTCCCGCCGATCAGAATGCCGCCGCCCACGCCGGTGCCCAGCGTGATACACACGCAGTTTTCGGCGCCGCGCGCGGCGCCGGCCACCGCTTCGCCGAGGGCCGCGGCGTTAGCGTCGTTTTCCAGAAAAACCGGCAGACCGGTCAGCTCCTGCAGCCGCTGCCGCAGAGGCACCTGCTTGAATTGCAGGTTGTTGGCGTACTCCACCACGCCGGTGTCGAGGTTACAGGTGCCCGGGCAGCCGACGCCGAGCGAAGCCGCGTCGGCCGCAGTCAGGCCGGCGGCGGCCAGCGCCTCCTGCGCGGCGGCGGCCATGTCCTGCATGATCTCCTCCGCCGGGCGGGGCAGCCGCGTTTTGCGCGACATCTTGGACAAAAGCCGCCCGGAGTCGTCGTCCCATACGCCGGCGGCGATGTTGGTGCCGCCTAGATCGATACCGATGCGTTTCATTTTGTTCACCACTCGATGCCTTTCTCGCTGAAATAAGCGTCCAGCTGCTCCCGGCCGGCGTTGACGACCAGCTCGGTCGGGAAATCCTCCTCCCGCAGTAATTGCAGCGAACGCGGCACGGCGCCCACGGCGGTGCAGAAGTGCGCGTCCGAATCGAGCGTGACCCGCACGCCGTGCTTTTTGCACAGTTGCAGGATGGTGCGGCAGTGCGGAATGGAGGGCGCCCGGCAGGAAAAGGAGCTCTCGTTGATTTCCACGACCTTGCCGCACCGGCCGAACTCCGGGATCACCCGCTCGTAGTCGAAAGCGTATTTGTCCGTGCCGCAATGGCCGATGATATCCACCAGCGGGTTGGCCGCGACGGCCAGCCAGGCGGCGGTCATATACTCCCGGTCGCCGGGGTGCATGGTTCGGTATGCATCGACGCGACCACGATATCCAGCATATCCAGCGTGTCGGCGGGCATGTCGATCAGGCCGTGATCGTCCAGCACGTTGGCCTCCACCCCGCGCAGCAGCCGCACGCCTTCCACCTGCTTCGGCAGGCACTTCTGGTTACGGAAATGCCAGATATGCGGCGAGTCCGGAATGGCGATACCGTGGTCGGTCATCGCGACAGCCAGCAGCCCCCGCTGCCGGGCGACGGTCAGGTTCTCGTACAGCGTGCTGTATGCGTGCGCCGAGGCACTGGTATGGGTGTGAAAATCCGCCGCGACGGCGGAAAGCTCTTTTGACATAACGATATAAAAACTCCTTAATATTTATTCCAGTCCATCGCGGCGGGCTTGACCTCGCGAGGGGCTTCCGGCTCCATGCCCAGTTGTGCCATCAGTTCCTGGGCGGCGTTGTACCCCATCTTTTTCTGGCGGTTGTTGATGGCGGCCACCTCAATGATGATGGCCAGGTTGCGCCCCGGTTTGACCGGGATGACCAGAGTAGGCACCGTGATGCCGAGGATCTCGGTATACTCATTGGTCAGGCCCATGCGGTCGTACACCTTCTGGCTGTCCCACAGTTCCAGCTGGATGACCATGTCGATCTTCTCGGTGACCTTGACCGAGCCCATGCCGAAGATGCGGCTGGCGTTGACGATGCCCACGCCGCGCAGCTCCATAAAATGCCGGATATTGTCCGGTGCGGAGCCGACCAGCGTTTTGGAGGATACGCGCCGGATCTCCACCGCGTCGTCCGCGACCAGCCGGTGGCCGCGCTTGATCAGCTCGATCGCGGTCTCGCTTTTACCGACGCCGCTGTCCCCCGTGATGAAAATACCCTCGCCGTACACCTCGACGAATACGCCGTGCCGCGTCAGCCGGGGCGCCAGCTGCACGTTGAGGAAGGCGATGAGCGACGCCATAAAGCGGGACGTGGTGTCGTTGGTGTGCAGCAGCGCCACCTGATATTTTTCGCAGGCGGCCCGCAGCGCCGGCAAAATGTCAAGATCGCTCGTGACGACGACGGCCGGCGGATGCCGGGCGACCAGCTCGTCCAGCCGGGCGGCCCGCTGCTCCTCCGTCATGTCGTTGAGGAAGCCGTACTCGGTATTGCCGAGGATCTGGATGCGGGAGTCGTCAAAATATTCCATATAGCCGGCCAGCGGCAGACCGGGCCGGTTGACGTCGGTGCTGGAAACGAGGATCTCCTCCGCCGGCTTGGGCAGATAAACCTCTTTCAAGCCGGAGTCTCCGATGATTTTGTCCAGCGTGACGGTGTAAGTCTTTTGCATGCACGTATCCTCCTACCATAATATAGCGCACAAAAAAGATTATATTCTATTTTATTATAGCGCACTTGCGCCCATAAGAAAAGAGCCTTTTTCGGAAAACCGGCAGTTTTTTTCATTTGAAAAAAGGGGTTGATTTTTTCGGGGCCATCGTTTATAATAGCATTTGCTTATAAGCCGGAATGATGGAATTGGCAGACGTGCTGGACTCAAAATCCTATTCGCCGTTTCCCGCGCCCGGAGCCGGAAACCCTTGATTTTACTGGGTTTTTGAAAATCGAAAAACACGGTTTTTTCGAAATCGACCTCCAAATCGACCTCCGATTTCCACGGTCTGTTTTTGAGGCGATTCGGTTTTCACGATGACCACAACTTAATAACGCACACTTGCCGGTGTGATGGAATTGGCAG
>JAFWVC010000043.1 GCA_017518415.1 Clostridia bacterium | reverse complement strand
TCCGGGCTTGCAGAACTACGGTTCAGATGCATGGGGCCAAGATATTACCTGTGATTGGAATTCCGTTTTTGAAAAGAAATCCAACTGAATCAAGACGTTACGAAATTTAACGATTACCCATGTTTTGTTAAAACAGCAATCTTTTGTCAAAAAAGAAAAGCGCACACGGTGCGCTTTTCTTTTTTGGCGGCGAAGTCTTTGCACCCGAGGCATGCGAGCGTGCCTGTTTGTTTTCCGGGCGCAACAGCGCTCCCAAATAACGGCGCACCTTTTCTCCCGGAGGTGTTGACAGTTCCTTCCCGGCGGGGTATTATGAAAAAAACAATGCCGATCCGGTGTGATAAGGAGGCAAAAAAATGAACGACAAAGAGATAATAGAGGCGGTCGCCGGCCATTTTCTGCACCTTGCGCAGATCCCCCGGCCCTCGCATCATGAGGAAAAGGTCAGCCGATATCTGGCGGATTGGGCGGCCGCACAGGGGTTTACAGCTGTGCGGGACGCCGTGAAAAACGTGCGGATCGACGTTCCGGCGACCCCGGGGATGGAGCAAAAACCGCTCGGTATTTTGCAGGCGCACATGGATATGGTGGTCGCCGTGGCGGACGGGGTGCCTTTTGACCCCTGCAACGATCCGATCACCGTGATCAGGGACGACGAGGCCGGCACGCTGACAGCGGCCGGCACCTCTCTCGGCGCAGACGACGGTGCGGGGCTGGCGCTGATGATGGCGGCCGTACAGGGGGGGATGGCGCACGGGCCTCTGCGGATCATCGCCACCGTCGATGAAGAGGACGGTATGGAGGGCGCGTTTCATCTGAACGCCGATTGGCTGCGCGGCGCCGCGTATCTGATCAACCTTGACAGCGAGTGCGCGGATGAGGCGCTGGTCAGTACCGCGGCGGGGCATTCGGTGTATATCCGCAAGGCGCTGTCCCTTGCCGCTGCGGCGGGGTCCCGGGCGGTTCGCATCGGGATCTCCGGCCTGAAGGGCGGACATTCCGGCATGGAGATCCACAAAGGCCGGCTGAACGGCATCGTCGCGCTCGCCGGTTTTCTCAAACAACTGGACGGTAAGGGTATCCGGTATGAACTGGCCTCTCTGGAGGGCGGTTCCGCCATGAACGCCATCCCCGGCAAGGCAACCGCCGTCCTGGTCATAGATCCCGCGGACCGCTGCGCGATCGAGGGCGAACTGGCCCGCTGCCGTGCCGCGCTCGTCGAGCGATATGCGGGCGTCGAGGAGAATATCGTATGTACGCTGACCGGGGAGGAAGGGGTGCCGCAGGTAGTCTCCGAACAGGAAAAAGCCTGCGCGGTCCGGTTCGTCACCGGGATTATCGACGGCGTCTACTCCTGGTCGGAGGACATGGAGGGCCTGGTGGTGAGCTCGTCGAACCTCGGGCTGTTCCGGCTCGACGGCGACGGCCTGTTTGCCGGCACGCTGATCCGCAGTTCGGACGCGCAAAAGGAAACCGAGATTCTGCGCGCACAGTTGGCCCTCGCCGAGGCCTGCGGATACGCCGCCGATGCGGTCAAAACGGCGGACGCCTGGCCCTACGATCCCGACAGTGTGCTGCTGGCCCTGTGCAAAAAGATTTACCGGGAACAGAACGGGTCTGCTCTCCGGGTGACCGCAGCCCACGCCGGGCTGGAGTGCGGGACCTTCAAGGCCTTGCAGCCGGGTCTGGACATGATCAGCATCGGGCCCGATCTCAAAGATATCCACACCGTTAAGGAAACGCTTTGCCTGCGCTCCCTTCCCAAAATCTGGCGTCTGCTGGAGGGTCTGCTGGCGGAGTATCCGGCCGCGCGGCCGTAACCGGTTTTGCGCCGCCCCCGATCAGCCGGAGACCGGGCTTTTCGGGGCGGCGGGACTCTTCTGTCGTCGGGAAGCGCCTGAAAGGCGCTTCTTTTGCTTTTTCCGCCGCCGGGACCCGTATTTTTGTTGTATTTGTCGTTTCCGGTACTTGATATATTTTATTTTATCCGTTATACTGTAATTTGTATAAATTATAATCGGTTTTCGCCCGCGCGGGCAATCCACTTATCATATGGGAGGAAAAAGTATGCTGCATATCGAAAAAACCATCGAAAACGGGAAGGCGTTCCTCGCGCCGCAGGGGCGGCTGGACACCGTGACGGCGCCGGAAATGGAAGGCGTCATCAAACAGATCCTTCCGGGGATCACCAGCCTGACGCTGGACCTTGCCGGGCTGGAGTATATCTCTTCCGCCGGCCTGCGCGTGCTGCTGGCTGCCCAGAGGCCATGCAGGCGCAGGGCGAAATGAAGCTTTGCCACGTGAACGAGACGATTATGGAAATCTTCGAGATCACCGGCTTTTCGGATATTCTGACGATTGAGTGAGCGGGTAACGGAACATATGAAAGACGAAAAATCTTCTTTTCTGGGAAGGCTTCGGGGCAGGCTGGCCGCGGATGAAATGTTCCACGAGACCGAGGTGCAGGCCAACCGGCTCGGAGCGCTGATCCTGCTGTGCAGCGGCTTGATCCTCGTGCTGATCCTGATCCTGACTGCGTTCGGCGTGTTCCTGCTGCCGTGGGAGTCGGTGTTTTCTCCCGCGTTTCAGGCGATTGTGGAGATCGTTCTGCTGCTCGCCGTCTGCCGCCTGGTAAAAAACGACGCCTGGTGGCTCAAACCTCTGCTGCTGATCGGGCTGATTATCGTTTACGCGCGGCTGGACGGGATGCTGACCCACAAGGTGGCCATTCTGATGGTGCTGCCCGTAGTATTCAGCAGCCGGTATTTTTCGCGCCGGCTGACGATCTTTACGTCGCTGCTTACCACGGTGGTATTTTTCCTATCCTCCGCATGGGGCGCGACGCACGGCATGATCAACCTGAACATCGTCACGATGCCCGCCGGCACCCAGATGATCGCTACGGGCGGATTCCTGGGCAACGCGGTGAAAAACGCCGGCGCCGGCGACCGGATGCTGATCGTCAACACGCTGCTGTACGATTATCTGCCAAAGTGGCTGATGTTTTCCGTCACTTCCGTCATCAGCTGCAATATCGCGCGGCGCGGCAGAGATATGGTCGTCACCCAGCACGACAAGGACGTCAAGAGCGCCCGCATTGAGTCCGAACTGAACCTGGCCACCAGCATTCAGGCGGATATGCTGCCGAACATTTATCCGGCCTTCCCGGACCGGACGGAGTTCGACATCTATGCGACGATGGACCCCGCCAAGGAGGTGGGCGGAGATTTTTACGACTTTTTCCTCATCGACGACGACCATCTGTGTATGGTCATGGCGGATGTGTCCGGCAAAGGCGTGCCGGCGGCGCTGTTTATGATGGCGTCAAAGATCATTCTGGCGAACAACGCCATGATGGGCAAAAGCCCGGCGCAGATTTTGACCGACGCCAACACCGCGATTTGCTCCCACAACCGGGAGGAGATGTTTGTTACGGTGTGGCTCGGGATTCTGGAAATATCCACCGGAAAAGTTACCGCCGCCAATGCCGGGCACGAATACCCCGTGCTGCGCCGGCCGGACGGTGTGTTTGAATTGTTTAAGGACAAGCACGGCTTCGTCATCGGGGGTATGGACGGTCTGCGGTATAAAGAATACGAATTGATGCTCGAACCCGGCGCAAAACTCTTCCTTTATACCGACGGCGTGCCGGAAGCGACCGACGCGCAGGGACAGATGTTCGGCACGGAAAATATGCTCGCGGCGCTCAACCAAAACGTCGACGCCGCGCCGGATCAGCTGCTGAAAAACGTGCGCGCCGCCGTCGACGGGTTTGTCAAAGAGGCGGAGCAGTTCGACGATCTGACCATGCTGTGCCTGCAATACGGGAATAGAGAATAACAACGCTCTGTTATGAGGTGAAAGATATGACAAACGAAAACAAAAAAGAATCCGTGACGATCGAGCTGTCCGGCCGGATCGACTCCGGCAATGCCGCCGCGGTCGAGCAGGATATTTTTGCGCAGCTTGCGGGGAAGGCCGGGGCGGCCGTCACGCTTGACGCCGCCGGGCTGGCGTTTATCTCCAGTGCCGGGCTGCGGGTGATCCTCCGGCTGAAGAAGACCTATCCGGATCTGCAGATCATCAACGTATCTTCCGACGTGTATGAGATCCTGGAGATGACCGGTTTTACCGAAATGATGACGGTGAAAAAAGCGTACCGCGTCGTATCGGTGGAGGGGTGCGAAGTCATCGGCGAGGGACACAACGGGAAGGTGTACCGCATCGATCAGGACAATGTGATCAAAACGTATAAGCATGCGGACGCCCTCGCCGTCATCCAGCACGAACGGGAAGTGGCGCGTCTGGCGCTGATCCTCGGCGTGCCCACCGCGATCTCGTATGACGTGGTGCGGGTGGGCGACAGTTACGGTTCGGTGTTCGAGCTGCTCAACGCCCGTTCTTTTTCCAAAATACTGGCCGGTGAGCCGGAGCGGTTCGACTGGTGCGTGGCCGAATACGTGAAGATGCTCAAAAAGATGCACGCCATCCGCGTGCCGGCCGGCAAGCTGCCGTCGATCCGGCAGGATACCCTGAAAAAACTGAACCGGGTGAAGGACGCCATCCCGGACGGGCTGGGTGAAAAACTGCTGCGCATGACGCAGGCCGTGCCCGAGGACGATCATATGATCCACGGCGATTTTCATACCAAGAACATCGTGCTCGCGGGCGACGAGGTGCTGGTCATCGATATGGATACCCTCTCGGTCGGCCATCCGATCTTTGACCTGTTCCATATGTATAACGCCTACGTCGGTTTTTCCGAATACGATCCGGAGATCGTCCGGAACTTTCAGGGGTACGGCGCGGATATTGCCCGCCGTTTCTGGCACGAAAGCCTCGCTGCTTACCTGAATACCCGGGACGAGCAGAAGATCCGCGAGGTGGACGAGAAGGTGCGCTGCCTGTCGTACGCCAGCCTGATCGATTGGAGCCTGCGGTATCCGGGTGAGGATGCCGAAAAGGACCGCGCGACGCGGGACCTTTGGATGACAAGGCTGGTGGAGTTGCTGCGCAGGACGGATTCTCTGCTTTTCGACGTGCCCTGCGGGGCGGAAGACGCGCACCAGGAGCTGGACATTGAAGCGACAACGGAAAACCTGGACGAGGTTCTGGCTTTTGTCGACGCCCGCCTCGACGCGGTCGATTGCCCGGCCAAGGCCCGCATGCAGCTCGACCTTGCCGTGGAGGAGATCTTTGTCAACATCGCCCGGTACGCCTACGCGCCGAACAAAGGCAAGGCGACCGTCCGGGTCGAGGTGTCGGATGATCCCGTCACCGTCACGATCACCTTTATGGACCGGGGCGTGCCGTACGATCCGCTGAAAAGGGAGGATCCCGACGTCACGCTTCCCGCCGGGGAGCGTGAGATCGGCGGTCTGGGGATTTTTATGACCAAAAAGGTCATGGATGACGTGCGGTACGAATACCGGGCGGGGCAAAACATTCTCCAAATTACAAAGAGCATCCGGAAAGGCTGATAAAGATATGATCAAACGGGTATTCAGGCAAATGCTGTTTGCACAAATCGTGACCTCCATGACGGTGATGATTTGCATGCTGATCGACAGCATCATGATCGGGCACTTCCTCGGCGTCGATTCGATGACGGCGTACGGGCTTGCCACGCCGATTCTGCTTGTGTTTGCCGCTTTCGGCACGATGCTTTCCGCAGGCGTGCAGGTCATGTGCGGCAAGACGGTCGGCAGCGGGGACAGGGAGGGCACCAACAGCTGTTTTTCTTCCTCGGTATTTCTGGCCGCGGCGGTATCCTTCGCAGGGCTGGCCGCGGTGCTGGTGTTCATCAACCCGATCTGCACCCTCCTCGGCGCGGGCACGCCGTCCGCCGACAACGCGATCTTTGATCTGACCAGAAATTACATCAGAGGGTTCATCATCGGGGCGCCGGCGTTTATTTTTGCGCAGATCATGGTCCCGTTTATGCAAATCTCCGGCAGCCGTACCCGGTTGGTCGTCGCGGTCATTGCGATGACGGTCGGCGACGTTGTGTTCGACGTTTTGAACGTGTCGGTGTTCCATGGCGGCACCTTTGGCATGGGGCTGGCGTCGAGCCTGAGTTATTACATCGCTTTCTTTATCGGGGCGGGGTATTTCATCAAGAAAAAATGTCTGTTTAAGTTCCGTCCGGCGCTGATCAAGGCCCGTACCTGCGCCGGCGTGCTCAGGCACGGCGTTCCCACCGTCATCAACCAGATCAGTCTGGTGCTGCTCGTGTTTGTGCTCAATAAACTTTTGCTGAGCGTCGGGCAGAACGGCGCCGTTGCGGCGTACTCCGTCGTATCGACGATCGGCAACTTCTGTTACTGCTTTGCGGGAGGGGTCGGCTCGGTCGCTTTGATGCTTTCCTCCATGTTCTATACCGACGACGAGCGGCCGGCGCTGTACTCCCTGGTCAGGACCATGACGCTGTACTCTTTGGTACTTAACGCCGCCGTCACCGTCGTTGTGTTTCTGACGTCCCCTTTGTTTGTGACGCTGTTCCTCGAGGATCCGGCAGCCAAGGAAATGGCGATACTCGGCGTCCGGCTTTTCTCCCTTTCGCTGATCCCGTCGTCGCTCAACACCTCTTTCAAAAACTATTATCAGGGCGTGAACAAAACCTGGTTTACACAGATGATCTCGGTGATGCAGAACTTTGCCTTTATTGCGGCCTTTGCATTTATCCTCAGCCGTTTTCTGTCCGTGACCGGCGTGTGGTTGGGATACGTCTGCGGGGAAACGATGACCTTCGCCGTCATCTGCGCGGTCGTGTGGATCCTCAACAAAAAAGTTTCCGTTTCCAGGGAGGCGTTTGCGCTGTTGCCGGCTGAATTCGGAGCCGGGCAGGGAGATTATTTTGAGATGACCCTTTCGTCCGAAGAAGGGCCGTCCGAAGCGGCGGCGCGCGCCGGCGCCTTTTGTCTGGCCCGCGGGGAAAGCGTGCGCAACAGCAATATGATCTCGCTGTGCATCGAGGAAATGACCAACAACATCGTGCAGCATGCCTTTGACAAGGATGATAAAAAACACAGCGTTGACATTCGTCTGGTGTTCCGGGACGGGAAAAAGATGATCCGCATCCGCGACAACTGCGCTTCTTTTGACCCGACCAAGTATTTTGAACTGCACAAAACGGATGATCCGATGTCGCACATCGGGATCCGTATGGTGATGAAGATGGTGAAAAACGCCAATTACTTCAATTCCCTCGGGCTGAACAACCTCACGCTCGAACTCTGAGCGGGACGTGCGGGGCCGCGTTTATTTTGTGAAAGGGGGCGTACGCCGTGCTGTCAGATACCGGGGCCGTTGACCTGCACCTGCATACCACCGTTTCCGACGGAACGGATACGCCGGAGGAATTGCTGACGGCGGTCCGGCGGGCGGGCTTTTCGGTGTTTTCCGCCACGGACCACGATGCGGTGAAGGCCGGCCTGCTTCTGCGCAGCTGTCTGCGGCCCGGCGATCCGGCGTTCATACAGGGCGCGGAGTTTGCCTGCCGGGACGAAAAAGGGAAGTATCACGTGCTCGGGTACGGCTTTGATCCCGAGCATCCGGCTGTGCAGGAACTGGTAGGCCGCACTCATGCGCTGCGCATCCGGAAGGTCGTTGCCCGTCTGGATTTTCTGAAAACAACGTTTGGCTTTACCTTTCCGCAGGAAGAGATCTCGCGGCTGCTTTCGCTCGACAACCCGGGCAAGCCGCATATCGGGCGTCTGATGGTTCGGTACGGGTATGCCGGGACGGTCGAGCAGGCCATGAAGGAGTATATCAACCGGATCCGCTTTGCCAACGAGTACGCCCGCCCGCAGGAGGTGGTCGGGGCTATCCTTGCCGGCGGGGGGATCCCGGTGCTTGCCCATCCTTTTTACGGCAGCGGCGACGAATGGATCTATGGGGAAGAAATGGAAAACCGCCTGCGCCATCTGATCGGGTTGGGGCTGCGCGGCATCGAGGCGTTTTACTCCGGCTTTTCCCCGGCACATCGGCGGGAGGCACTGGCCCTGGCGAAACGGTTTGACCTTTATGTGACGGCCGGCAGCGATTACCACGGGACGAATAAGCTGGTGCTGCTGGGCGACACGGGGCTGCCGGATGTGCAGGAATATCCGGAGGGCCTGCGGCGTTTTCTGGAAACGGTCCGCTATGAACCCCCCTGAACCGGACACAAAAAAGGAAAAACGTGATTGCAATCACGTTTTTGCATTATATAAAGAAATTTGTAACTGTCGACGGCAAATAACTTCAGCCGGTCTTTTTTACGTTCAGCGTGTCAAAAAGTTTTACCGTATTGCCGTCCGCAGTATAAAAATCATAGGTAAGAGTATCCTCGGTGAGGTTCAGCACACCGAACATCGGAGCATTTACGTTTTTTGCTTGCCGGGCGATTGAAAAAGCCGCGCGTTTATGTTAGAATAAATCAAAATACAGGCCGGACCGGATCGGCTAAAGGGGTTTTGTCCATGCAAAAGAGCAACACCGCCGCCGGGTACTATCGCTTTGCGCTGATCCTGAACAGCGCGGTTGCCCTGCTGTTTCTTCTTTTGTTTGCCGGCGTCGCGGTTTTTGTATATGCATCGGGGGACGACGGCCGGTCGTTTTTATACGCGGGCGGCCTGCTGCTGCTGTGCTTGCTGCCGTCGGTGCTTTATTTTCTTGTGCAGTATATCCACTATAAAAAAGTCATGCTGACCGACGTGCAGACAGTCAGACTGGAACGCACGGACACGTCGTTTGGACGGCTTGTCGGTTTTGAGGTGACGGTTTCGGTCGGCGGGACCCGGGCGACGGTCGTTACCAAGCACGTCTTCGGTGCGGGGATGTGCGGCGTGAACCTGCTGGACGATTACGCGGGCAAAACCGCCGAGATCGGCCGCGACGCGCAGCGGGACGAATGGATCGTGCTGACGGCCGACGATAACGGATGACGGGAGGCGCAGGATATGGAAAACGTGATGGAACTGATGAAAAAGCGGCACAGTGTGCGGCAGTATCTGGACCGGGCGATCCCGGCCGGGCTGCGGGCAGAGCTGGACGGGTACGCGGCTGAATTAAACCGCGCAAGCGGGCTGCATATCCAGATCCTTTACGACGAGCCCGTGTGTTTCAGTTCCCGCCTGGCGCGTTACGGCCGGTTTCAAAACTGCGCAAATTACATTGCCATGGTCGGCCCGAAAAGCGACGGCCTGGAAGAGCGCTGCGGCTTTTACGGCGAGCTGTTGGTGCTCAAAGCGCAGGAGCTGGGCCTGAACACCTGCTGGGCGGCGCTGACCCACGGTAAAAGCAAGGCCGTCGTCGGAGAAGGGGAGACCGAGGTGATCCTCATTGCCCTCGGTTACGGCAAAACGCAGGGCACCGCACGCCGGAGCAAGTCCCCGGAGGAGGTAAGCAACGCGGCGCCGGATGCGCCCGCGTGGTTCCGGCGGGGCGTCGAGGCGGCCCTGCTGGCGCCGACCGCCGTCAATCAGCAGAAGTTCCGCTTTTCTCTCGACGGCGACAAGGTGTCCGCCCGGGCGGGGCGGATCGGTTCCTGCCTGAAGATCGATCTCGGCATTGTCAAATGCCATTTTGAACTGGCCGCCGGCAAAGAAAACTTTACCTGGGCGTGAGAAAAAAGCCCCCTCGGACAGAGGGGGCTTGCTTATTTTCGGCTTATGCCCGTTACTCGCTGCGGCAGGCGGATGGGGTACGGCCGGTCACGGAGCGGAAGACGCGGTCAAAGGTGCGTGCGGTGCCGAAGCCGCAGGCGGCGGCG
>JAFWVC010000042.1 GCA_017518415.1 Clostridia bacterium | reverse complement strand
GTTGTACAGCACGTTGACGTTATTAAACGTCAGGTCTTCGTTGCTTTCAAGATACAAGCCGTTGCCGTGGCAGGTGCGCAGCATCAGCCCGTCGACCGTCACGTTGCGGCAGTTCTTCATAATGAAGCTGTCCCGCGTGATGGCGGCAAAATCGGCGCCAGGCGACGCTTTGAGCCCGTTGAGCTGCGAGTCGGTCAGGTTTTCGATCACGAAGCCGGAGTTGTGGTGGGTGAACACCTGCACGTCCTCAAACCGGAAGCCGGAGCAGTCCTTGATCCAGAAGCCGCCGCCGCAGACGTACTCCACCAGGCAGCGGTTGAGGCTGACGTTGCGGCAGTCGGTAAACTCCATACCACTGCCGTCGAGGTGGGTGGCATACCACTCCTCCGGTACGGCGGTGTTGACCCTGTTGGCCTCACCGTTGACGTCCAGGTTCTGGATGAAGACGTCGCTCATGTGGCGGAAAATATACGCCATAACGTTGACGTTGATACCGGTATGCCCGCCGTACAGCCGGCGGGTCACCTCCACCTCGAGTATGCGCACGTTCTTCCAGTTGTCGACGGCGACGATCTGCGTATCCTTCGCCCCGTGGAAGCTCAGGTTGTCCAGCACGATGCCGTCGATGCCGTGGGCCGCCGTGCCGGTGTCAACGATGCCGGCGAAACACCAGTAGAACTTGATGCGGGTCAGGTTGATATTCTTCAAGTCCCCGGCCGACGTGTCCAGAAAGATCGCCGCCGAGCCCTCCTGCGTGTTGTCCATGTCGATCAGCAGATCCTGTATCGTCACGTCGCCGCTGCGCACGGTAAACAGGTTTTTCACCGTGCTTTGCGCCGTCACGGGAATCTGCATGCCGCCGGCGGACACGATGCGCGTCGGCGTGTCGATGACGATCTCGTCCAGCACGAAGGTCTTGTCGGGCAGCCCGAGACAGTACAGCGCATCCACACCTTTTTGCAGGTAGGCCGTGTCGTCCTCGGTGCCGTCGCAGAACCAGTCGGCATAACCGGGGTTGACGGCGTCCATGATCAGCACCTTGCCGTCCCCGGTAAAGAGGCGGCGCTGCACGTCAAAGGCCGTGAACAGATCCGCGAAGGTCAGCGTACAGCCGGCGGCGACCTCGAACACGGCGCCGGGCGCGACCTGTACCGGGCAATCCAGCCGCAGGTCGGCGGTCACGGTATACCGGGCCGCCGGAAAGTACAGTGCCTGCCGGGCGCCCAGCTCGCCGGGCGCTTTGGCGGCGGCGTCCGCCAGGTCGGCATACCGGGCCACGCTGACCGAGGCAAAGGCGCGCACGTCGGTCGGTTTATTCTCCGGCGCCTTACCGTCACAGCCGAGGGAAAGCAGGCTCACCGTCGTCAGCAGCCAGGCCGCCGCGATGCGAATCCATTTTCTTTTCATCGTCGCTCCCCCTCCCTCAATACTCGAACACGTCGACGTCCGACAGCGGCTGCCCGCCCTCGGTCACGACGGTGTCGATCACGATCAGGTCGCCGCCCCGGGCCTTGACCTGCGCGATCTTGTTGCCGGTGCACACGCAGCGGATGATCTGGTTCAGGCCCCCGCTCGGCATCTGGATGCCGTACTGGTCGTTGTCCTTAAAAACACAGTCGGTCAGCACGACGGTGCTGTTCCGGCAATCGAGCCCGCTGCCGGCGTTGCCGCAGCTGCTGACCCGGGTCAGTTGGCTTTCGTTGACGTTGCGCAGCATCAGCCCCGGCAGCTGATACGGCAGATCCTTGCGGCCCTCGATGGTCACCAGGTTCATTTGCAGCTGGACGCTGTCGGTCGCGTCGATGCCGCCGCCGCAGTTCCGGATCACGGCGTTGGACACCGACGTGAGGTAGGAATCCAGCACCATGGCGTACCCGCCGCAGTCGCGGATCTCCAGCCCGTCGAACCAGACCGAGGTGCAGCCGGGATAGTAGATGGCCACCTCCCGCTCGTCGCCGGTGTTGCCGCCGATGAGGGTGACGTTTTGCAGAATGTTGCCCGCCAGGTGGGACACGTTGATCATCGGGAACGGTTCCGTCAGCCCGTGCTTGGTGTAGGAGTTGCTGTTGTCGATGACCATATCCTTAAAGAAGATGTATCCTTCAAAATCCACGATCTCGAAGGTGGAATAGCGGTTATCGCGGCAAATAACGTCGTCGATGTGCAGGTAGAAGATCGCCTGGCGCTCCGCGGTCGTCGTCTGCCGGCTGTCATAGAAGGAATAATATGCGTCGGTAATGGTGCAGTGCTGCACGTAAATGTCGTACAGCCAGCCGCTGGCGGTGTCAAAGTAGATCGCGGCCGAGCGCGCCGGCGCGGCGGCCATATCAAAGTCGATATTTCGCACCGTGGCGTGCCCGCCGTCCGATACGTTGCCGTCGGATACCGAGATCAGGTTGTACGTTTTCGGCGTGGCGTGCAGCACCGGGCGCTTGCCGTCCTCTTCCAGGCCGGTCAGCGTCCAGTTGCGGTAGGTCTTCAGCCCGCGGACTACGTAGCCAGCCTCGGTATACGGCACGCGCACCTCGCGCGCGGCGGCAAAAGCTCGCTCAAAGGCGTCGGTGTCGTCGGTCTGTCCGTCACCCTTGGCGCCGAACCAGCAAGCGCTGACCCAGTACTCGTTGGTGGCCAGGTGCACTTGCCCCGTGCCCTGAAATATATTGGCCCGCAAGTCGGCCGCCAGCGTCCCTTTCAGGAGCAGGGCGCCCGTCTGCTTGATCAGCAGGCCGGCGCCGGTGCCGAACACCAAACACACGTCCTGCGGCACCGTGACGGCACCGCTGAGCAGAAAGGTCCCCGCCGGCAGGAACAGCCGGCCGCCCTGCTGCTGCGCCTGCCGGACAGCTTCCTGAAAAGCCGCCGTGTCATCGGCGACCCCGTCGCCGAGCGCGCCGAGCGCCAGGATATCCACGTCGTCGGCCTGCTTGTCCCACACGCTGACCGTTTCGGCCACGCCCGGGTGCTCCTGCGGGCCGCCGCAGCCGGCCGGCAGCAGAAGCAGCAGACACAGCGCCGCCAGCAATGCTGCGTTTTTCTTTATCAAGTTACATCTTCCCTTCTTTGTTCAAATCGGATGAATATGAAATATCATACCGATTCAAAAGAGGCAATGTTTCTTCCAAAAAAGGCTGTATTTTTTTCCTGCAAAACAGGCCTTCCTTCTTTTCGGTCCGGCGGCCGCATGTGTCTGCGCGCCGCTTGCTTGCGGATCATACCTTCTCTTCCTCGCCGTTGACGAACACGCGCGCCGCCATCACGGTGCCGATGCGGCCGCCCTGCCGGTCGACCGCCCGCTCCACACCGTAGCCCTGCACGTCGTGGATCATCAGGGTGCCGACGTCTGCCTTTTCCTTAACCGCCAGAATATGGTCCGCCGCGGGGTGCCCGTCGCGGTTGACCAGCACGTTGCGCACCGTCAGATGGTCCACCTTGCCGTCGATGGTGATATACTCCGCCGGGTCGGTCGTACCTTCGCGGTTGAGTACCTCGACGCCGTCGATGGTCAGGTTCGCCACATCCACGCAGCTGTTCGGCCGGCACCAGTGCCCGTAGATATGGGTCACCTCCACCAGCGGGCGGGCGTCGTTCGGCTCGATGGCTTTGATGTTTTTCAGCGTCAGGCTGCGGAAGCGCCCGCCAATGCGGAACAGGAAGGGGGTGGCGCAATCTTTGTATTTGTGATAGGTCGTCGTCAACTGCACGTTTTCCACCGTAATAGAGCCGAAGTTGCCCTCACAATCCCCCAAGCCGGCGCCGAAGGCCGGGTTGATGAAGAAGCCGCAGCTTTTATACGTACCGTATACGTTGCGCACCGTCACCCGGTCGAGGGTGCCCGTCCCGCGGGACAGCATGCGGATGCCCTGATCGGCGTTTTCGAGATATACGCCGTCGATGAGCACGTCGGTGATGTCGGACACAAAGTCGTGCTCGTCGGGGGCCAGCGCCATGAAATCGTCGCCGGAGCAGCCGCGAATGTTGCGGATCGACAGATCGCGCCCCGGCCCCCAGAAGTGGAAGCCGTCCTGGTTCTGCGCGTAGTAGTTATGCGGCAGCTCGATGCCGACGTTCTCGATGACGATATGCTCCCAGTTGGTGAACAGCCCGCAGAAAACGCGGTGGTCGATGGTACGCAGGTCCCGGATGGTCAGCCCCCGCACGCCGGTGAAAGAAAAGGCATGGTTGGTGTGGTACATCCAGAACTCCGCCGGCACCTCCGCGTTCGGGTCCGGCTGCGCGCCGTCGGTGCGCTCCTGATGCTCGCAGTTGAAGTTGTACGTGCCGCCGAGCAGCGCGATATTCTCCTCCCGGATGACCCGGCAGTCCGGGTGGGCGTTGCGCACCAGCGGGCGGTTGCTCCGGTCCGCCTGATAAAACCCGCAGTTCCGGTTGGCGCAGCGGATGGTTGTATTGGAGTGCAGGATGAGCTGCTCGGTCAGAATGGCGCCGTCCACCTCCAGCGTCAGGCCGCCCCACTCTTCGGCCTTGTCAAGGATAGCCTGCAGCAGCGCC
>JAFWVC010000004.1 GCA_017518415.1 Clostridia bacterium | reverse complement strand
CCTGGGTGAGCAGCTGCACGCATTGCGCAGCTGAATCGGTGCGCTGGTCATACTGGCCGGGCAACAGTTCGGTGGCAAAAACGGTGTAGGTTTCATCAACGGGAGCCTGCTCATAATAAACGGTGTCGGCGTTCGGCTCCGAAAAAATGGTGCGCACGGCACTTTCCAACACGTCCGGTTCCATGCCCTCGATATCATACCGGTTCAGGATACGGATGCTTTGTAAGGAAGAGATGCCGAGGTTCTCTTTCAGGTCGGTGAACATGCCGGCTGCCTCCACGGCAAACTCTTCACGTTTTTCCACAAAAATACGGATCACATTTCCCATCTGCGCGTACCTTGCCTTTCCTGTATCACAAGTGCGGCGGGCTATACGGTTGTACCCGCCGGATTTCATAATATATCTATTATAGCATAATCCGTATAAAAGTAAAGAGAGCAATGACGGATAAACACCGTTAATTTTTACGTAAATCCGGAGGACTGCGTCTTGTATGTAACCTTTTTTCGTGCTATAATATCGAAAATAACGTTTGTTCGTTGAAAGGCAGGCGCATAGGGATGAAGTTCCTGAAACGGACCTGGGCATGTATAGATCTGGATCAGATCCGGCATAATTATCGTGTGATACGCGACAATGTCCGTCCGGGCTGCCGCATTTTGTCTATTGTCAAGGCGGATGCATACGGGCACGGCGCGGTTGACGTGGCCGCCTGCCTGCAAAAAGAGGGGACCGATTGGTTCGGCGTCTCCAATCTGGAAGAGGCGATCCAGCTGCGCCGCGCGGGGATCGACCGCCCGATCCTCATCCTTTCCTACACGCCGCCGGAGGAGGCGGCCCGCCTGGCGCAGCTGCGCATCACGCAGGCGGTCGTGGGTCTGGCCTATGCCCGCCGGCTGAACGAAGAGGCGGCCAGGGCCGGCGTAACGGTGCAGGTGCATGTCAAAATCGACACCGGCATGTCCCGCGTCGGGCTGATGGCGCAGAACGGTGAGGAACTGATGCAGGCACAGCGGCAGACGGAGGAAATCTGCACCGCCATGCCGCATTTGCAGGCAACCGGTATTTTTACCCATTTTGCGACGGCGGATGAGGAAAACGACACCTTTACGCGGCAGCAGTACGCCCACTTTATGCAGATCATCGAGGCGCTGCGGCAAAAAGGGATCACGTTTGAAATACGGCATTGCTGCAACAGCGCGGCCACTTTGCTGTTTCCGGATATGCAGTTGGATATGGTCCGTCCCGGGCTGATTCTATACGGTTTGTTCCCGGCGGAGTTTATGCAGAAAAGCGGCCGTTGGGACCTGCATCCGGCCATGGAGCTGAAAACGGCGGTATCCCTTGTCAAACCGGTGCCGGCCGGCGCTACCTTAGGCTATGGACGTACCTGCACCGCCGGGGAAGATATGCTGGTGGCGACGGTATCCATCGGTTACGCAGACGGCCTGCCGCGCTGCATTTCCAACAAGGCCTGCATGCTCCTCAACGGCAAACAGGCGCCGATCGTCGGGCGTATCAGTATGGACCAGTGTATGCTCGATGTGACCCGCGTCGGTCCGGTACAAGCCGGAGCGGTCGCCACGGTGTTCGGAAAGAGCGGTGACGTCTGCCTGCCGGTGGAACAACTTGCCGAATTGGCCGGGACGATCCCGTATGAGACGGTTTGCCTGATCGGCAAACGCGTTCCGCGGATCTATACGGAAAACGGGCAGCCGGTAGCCGCCTTGAATTACATCACGCCGGAGGACCGGTAAAAGCAAACGGTCCGGCGATTTTCGCCGGACCTCTTATTTTTTGTGGCTATGCTTGACAGATACACAAGATATGGTATAAAATAATTATGTATACGCTGCGTACCACAGGTACCAAACGGCACAACATGGCAAGGAATGGTGAATGAATGAAAAAGCCGGCATACGATAACGAAAGCATCCGCGCGCTGAAAGGGGCGGACCGCGTGCGCAAGCGCCCGGCCGTCATTTTCGGGTCGGACGGACTGGAAGGCTGCGAGCACGCCGTGTTCGAGATATTGTCCAACTCGATCGATGAAGCGCGCGAGGGATACGGGAAAAAGATCATCGTGACCCGTTTTGAAGACGGGGCTGTCGAGGTGCAGGATTTCGGCCGCGGGATGCCGGTGGACTTCAACCAGAAAGAAAACCGGTTTAACTGGGAACTGATTTTTTGCGAACTGTACGCGGGCGGCAAATATAATACCAGTACCGGTGAAAATTACGAGTTCTCTCTGGGCCTGAATGGTCTGGGCGCTTGCGCCACACAGTACGCGTCGGAATATATGGATGTGGAGGTTCTCCGGGACGGGAAAAGATATACCCTCCATTTCGAAGCGGGCGAAAATATCGGCGGCCTGCACAGCGAGCCGTACGCAAAAAAAGATACCGGCACTACGATCCGCTGGCGGCCGGACCTGAAAGTGTTTACCTCCATCGACGTGCCGGACGCTTATTTTGAGGACGTTTTGAAACGGCAGGCCATCGTCAACCCGGGGCTGCTGTTCTTGTACCGTTCTCAAAAAGGAAGATCTTTTGCGACGCAGGAGTTCCTGTATCAGAACGGTATTGCCGATTACGTGCAGGAGCTCACGCAGGACAGCGCCCTGACCGGCGTGCAGTTCTGGACCGGCGAGCGCAAGGGACGGGACCGGGCCGATCTGCCGGAATACCGCGTCAAACTCAACGTGGCCATGAGTATTTCCAACAAAACGCATTTGTTGGAGTATTACCATAATTCCAGCTGGCTGGAGCACGGCGGCGCGCCGGATAACGCGGTGCGCTCCGCCTTTGTTTCGCAGATCGACGCGTACCTGAAACAAAACAATAAATATCTGAAGAATGAGAGCAAGATCAAGTTTCAGGACATTGAGGATTGCCTGGTGCTTGTGTCGTCCTCCTTTTCAACGGCGGCGCAGGCCTCTTATGAGAATCAGACCAAAAAAGCCATCAATAACAAGTTCATTCAGGAGGCGATGACCGAATTTTTGCGGCATCACCTGGAAGTGTATTTTCTGGAAAATAAAGAAGAGGCGGAAAAGCTGGCCAACCAGGTGCTGATCAACAAGCGCAGCCGCGAGCGGGCCGAAACCACGCGGTTGGATATCAAGAAAAAACTGCAGACCAGCAGCGACTTTACCGCTCGTATCCAGAACTTTATCGATTGCCGCAGCAAAGATACCGCACAGCGGGAGCTGTTTATCGTGGAAGGCCGTTCCGCCATGGGCGCCTGCGTGCAGGCGCGCAATTCTGAGTTCCAGGCGATCATCCCGGTGCGCGGCAAGATCCTCAACTGCCTGAAAGCGGAGTATGACCGTATTTTCAAAAGCGATATCATCACCGATCTGTTGAAGGTGCTGGGGTGCGGGGTAGAGGTCCGCTCGAAAGCGAATAAAGACCTCTCTACCTTTGACCTTTCCAAATTGCGCTGGAGCAAGATTATCATCTGTACCGACGCCGACGTCGACGGCTTTCAGATCCGCACGCTGATCCTGACGATGCTGTACACCCTCACACCCACGCTGATCCGCGAGGGCAAGGTCTTTATCGCCGAAACGCCCTTATATGAGATCACCAGCGGCGCCGACACCTATTATGCCTACAATGATAAAGAAAAAAACGACGCGCTGGCCCGTATCGGCAATGCCAAATACGTCATCCAGCGCTCCAAAGGTCTCGGCGAGAACGAGCCGGAGATGATGTCGTTGACAACGATGAATCCCGCTACCCGTCGGTTGATCCAGGTAACGCCTTCCGACGAGCAGATGACCCGGCAGACCTTCGATGTGCTTCTCGGCGACGATCTGAACGGGCGCAAAGAGCACATTGCCGCTTACGGGGCGCAGTACCTTGATATGCTGGATATCAGCTGACGGACAGGAGAGAAGAAGATGGCAAAAAAGAAAAAAACAAGCGACGCGCCGCTGACGGCGGCGCCGGAAAATACGCACATCGCCGGCTCCGGTATCGTGGAGGTCCAGCCGATTGTCGACACGCTCGAAAGCAATTATATGCCGTATGCAATGAGCGTGATCATGTCCCGTGCCATTCCGGAGATCGACGGCTTCAAGCCGTCCCATCGCAAGCTGCTGTATACGATGTACAAAATGGGCCTGCTGACCGGGGCGCGCACCAAATCCGCCAACATCGTCGGTATGACGATGAAACTTAACCCGCACGGTGACGCCGCCATTTACGATACGATGGTGCGTTTGTCCCGCGGCAACCAATCCCTGCTGCACCCGTATGTGGACTCCAAGGGCAACTTCGGTCTGGCCTATTCCAGCGACGTCGAATGTGCCGCGCCCCGTTATACCGAAGCTAAGCTGGATCCGCTGGCCGGCGAGTTGTTTGAGGATATCGATAAGGATACCGTGGATTTTGTCGACAACTACGATGCCACGACCAAGGAGCCCACGCTGCTGCCGGTGCGTTTTCCGTCGCTGTTGGTCAACAACAACCTCGGCATCGCGGTCGGTATGGCGAGCAATATCTGTTCTTTCAACCTCAAAGAGGTGTGCGATACCGCCGCCGCCCTGATTCAGGATCCGGAGCACGATATCGCTTCCACGCTGCTTGCGCCGGATTTTCCCGGCGGCGGCTACGTTATCTACGACAGGGATGAGATAGAAAAAATCTATCAGACCGGCCGCGGCAGCGTGCGGGTGCGCGCCCGGTATCACTACGATAAATCCGCCGGCTGTATCGATATCACCGAGATCCCGTACACAACGACGGTGGAGGCGATCATCGCCAAAACCATCGACCTCGTAAAAGCCGGAAAGTTCAAGGAAATCAAGGACATCCGCAACGAAACGGACAAAAACGGCCTGAAAATTACCATTGACATCAAGGGCGGGACCGATCCGGACCGGCTGATGAACCGGCTTTTTGCCCAAACGCCGTTGGAGGACGCCTTCCCTTGCAACTTCAACATCCTGATCGCGGGCGTACCGCAGGTGCTGGGCGTGCGGCGGATGCTGGAGGAATGGACGGCTTTCCGCGTGGAATGCGTGCGCCGCCGTACCTTCTTTGAAAAGCAGAAAGCGGCGGACAAGCTTCATTTGCTGGAAGGTCTGGCCAAGATCCTGCTGGATATCGACCGGGCTATCGCCATCATCCGCAGCACGGAAGAGGAGACGGAGGTAGTCCCCAACCTGATGATCGGCTTCGGTATTGACAAAACGCAGGCGGAGTACGTTGCGGAGATCAAGCTGCGCCATCTCAACCGGGAATATATCCTCAAGCGTACGCAGGAGATCGAGGCGCTGCGCGCGACGGTAGAGGATCTGGACAAGGTGCTGCACAGCCATCGCCGGGTGCTGGACATCATCGTCCGGGAGCTGCGGCAGATTTCCGACAAGTTCGGCAAGCCGCGCCGCAGCGAGATCCTCTACGCGTCCGATCTGGTGCAGACGGCCGTTGAGGAGGAAGAACCTGTTTCCGACGAAGCGTGCACCTTCTTCTTCACGGCGGAAGGATACTTCAAAAAGATCACGCCGGCCTCGCTGCGCATGGCCAGCGAGCAAAAACTGAAAGAGGGGGACCGCATCGTTCAGACGATCGAGGCGGGCAATAACCGCGACCTGCTCTTCTTTACCAACGCGGCTACCGTGTACAAGGCCAAAGCGGGGGATTTTGCCTTTACCAAGGCCAGCGCCATGGGTGATTTTGTGGCAAGCACTCTCGGTTTTGACGCCGGCGAGGCGCCGATCTATATGGTACAGACGACCGATTACAGCGGTTATATGCTCTTCTTCTTTGAAAACGGCAAGGCGGCCAAGGTGGAACTGTCGGCCTACGCCACCAAGACAAACCGCAAAAAGCTGATCGGCGCCTATTACGAAAAGGTGCCTTTGGTGGCCGCTTTCTTTGTCCCGGAGGACAGGGAGTTCTTCGTTTGTTCCACTTCCGGCAAGCGGCTGCTGCTGCACAGCGGTGCCGTTCCGCTGAAAACGACCCGTACCACGCAGGGCGTACAGGTGATGACGCTGCGCGGCAAAAATACGATTGAAAAGGTATATCCCTTTACAGAAGGAATGACCAATTCGCCGAACCGGTATCGTTCCCGTTCGATTCCTGCCGCAGGCGCCCTGCCTCTGCCGGAAGACCTGGGAGAACAGTTGACGTGGCAATAAAAAAGCCGGAAACAATTTTGCGAAAAGGCAAAAAGCTTTACAGCGTATGATGCCAGGTACAAATGCAAAATGAATCCGGCGGCTCCGTCCGACGATTCATTTGTGCGCTTCGGACGGTTGTTATACGCCCTTAAAAGAAAAAATGATAAGTTTTTCTCAAAACACTTGATTTTTTCGGCCGGGTATGGTATGATGTTTGCCGTATCATGTTGTAATTATGTTTGGAGGTTCTTTGTGATGACCGTATATGAGTATGTAATCGGTGCTGTTTTGTTGCTTTTCTCGGTCCTGATCATCGTGATCGTTTTGATGCAGCAGGGGCGTGAAGCCAACCTGGGCGCCATTTCCGGCGGTGCCGATTCATTTATGGAAAAAGGCAAGGCCCGCACGCTGGATGCTCTGCTGGAAAAATACACGAAAGTGATCGCCGTGGTTTATTTCGTTCTGGTTTTGGGCGCGATGCTGATCACCCGGTATTTGGGCGCATAAAAGCAGTTTTTCTGCTGTTCGGTTTTTCAGACGGATCTCCGTGCACGGAGGTCCGTTTTTCTTTTTCTCTGCATAGCGCAGGTATCTTTTGCCTATACTGCTCATACTTTTAGAGCGGAGGGGAAGGTATGGTAGAGACGCTGAAACGGTGGCTGTTCAAGCCGAGAGAAAAAACGGACCGCACCCTGCAGCAACTGCAGGATACCCGCCGGCAGATCGATTGCGTACGGGCCAGTTTCGATATGCAAAGCGACGGCGACCTGATCGAATCCTGTATTTATGAGTTGGATGCGCTGCAGGCCCGCTATCGCTTTCTGTTCAAACAAATCAAAGGAGAACCGGAAAGGGGAGACGGACCGTGTCGGCCGGATTGAAGGTGGGCATCGGTTTGGTGCTGGCAGCCTGCGGCGTTGTTCTGCTGTTTTCGCTGGCTTTTATCCATCGCCCGGTGCGCCGGTTGCTCAGCGGTGCGCTGCAAGGGCTTTGTGCCCTGGCGGCGGTTAATATTCTGGCGGGCGTGACGGGGGTGTCTTTGGGCCTGAACGTATACAGCGGCACGGTTTGCTGCCTGCTCGGGCTGCCCGGCGTAGTGTCCCTGCTGTTGGCGGAATGGCTGTTGGGACGGTAGGAGTTGACTTTTCTCTGTTTTTCTGTTACTATATGGCCGCAAGCGGATCGAACAGTCGCGTGCGCTCCTGGAAGCGTATGAGGAAAGTCCGAGCATCACAGGGCGGGATAACGGCTAACGGCCGCCGAGGGTGACCTTAGGGAAAGTGCAACAGAGATATACCGCCGCACTCCGGTGCGGTAAGGGTGGAAAGGCGAGGTAAGAGCTCACCGGCGCACAGGAGACTGTGCGGCCCTGCAAACCCTATCCGATGCAACACCGACCGAAGCGATACATCGGCCCGATGTGCTTCAACGGGTGGCTGGAGCCGTATGGCAACATACGGTCGAGATAGATGACTGTTCACGACAGAACTCGGCTTACAGATCCGCTTGCACCGAAAACAGCCGTCCGCACGTGTACGGACGGCTGTTCTTTTTTGCGGGGGGAGATTATACGGCCTTGTCGGTAAAACGCCGGCTCTCTTCGACGGCCAGCCGGTCACAACGCTCATTTTCGGCGTGGCCCTGATGACCGTGGATCCATTGATACGTGACGCTGTGGCGTGCGGCCTGCTGCAAAAGTGCGTCCCACAGGTCCGGGTTGAGCGCCGGCTCTTTGTCGGCTTTGCGCCAGCCGTTTCGCTTCCAGGCGGCGGCCCACCCGCGGGAGAGGCCGTCTATAACGTATTTGGAGTCGCTGACCAGCGTGACCTCGCACGGCTCCCGCAGGGCGGACAAGGCCTGCAGTACGGCGGTCAGCTCCATGCGGTTATTGGTCGTTTGCGCCTCTCCGCCGGAAAGGGTTTTTTCATGGCCTTTATAGCGCAGAATAGCAGCCCAGCCGCCCGGGCCCGGGTTGCCGCTGCATGCGCCGTCGGTAAAGATATCGACGTGTTTCAAAACGCGCGCCCCTTTCGGAAATGATATCTGTGTTGCTTTTATTATACATCGTTTTTCCAAAAAAACAAGCCGTCAAGCGTACCGGCGCGCCGGGCAGCGAGGGGAAAAGGGTTTGCGTCTTGACAAGCGGCATTATATAGAGTAAAATAAATAAATGATTATGCTGGACAAGAAGGCTCTGTTTTGCCCGGCAACTTATTTCAAACAAAAAGCGGCGGCCGGAACGGACAAACGGGCGCCGCTGCCGTAGGGGGCGCACGCCGTTCCCTTCTTACATACGGTCCCGGCTGCCGGCCGCGGATCCTGCAATTAAAAGGAGGAAAACAACGAAGTGTCCAAAGAACAAAAAAACGCACCCGGTGCGGAAAAAACAGTGAAAAGAAGAACCTACTACGCCCGCCGCAAAAAGGCTGCCGTACAGGCGCCGGCCAATCAACCCGCCGCGGCTGCTGCGTCGGTTCAGGCTCCGGGCAAAGCGGCGGAGGGAAAGCGGCGCAAAAGCAGCGCGGCAACCCGCGGGGTAAAGGGCAAGGTTACGCCCGTGCGCCTGACCATGTTGGGCGGGCTGAATGAGATCGGCAAAAACATCATGCTGTTCGAATACGGCAACGACGCCTTTCTGATCGATTGCGGTATGGAGTTTCCGGACGACGATATGTTCGGCGTCGACGTGGTACTGCCGGATTTTTCCTATCTGGACAAGGTGGCGGACAAGGTGCGCGGTATCTTTCTGACGCACGGCCATGAGGATCATATCGGCGGCCTGCCGTATCTGCTGAAAAAGCATCCTTTCCCGCTGTACGGTACCCGTCTGACGCTGGCTCTGGTAGAAGGCAAACTGAAGGAACACGGGCTGAACAACATCACCATGAACGTCGTCAAACCGGGACAGGTCGTGCCCGTTGGCAGCCTGTCGGTGGAGTTCGTCCACGTCAACCACTCTATTCCGGACGCGGTCGCGCTGGCGATCAAGACCCCGTTGGGGTATGTGATCCATACCGGCGATTTTAAGATCGACTGCACGCCGATTTTAGGCGATATGATCGACCTCGGCCGTTTCGGCGAGTTGGGGCGCGCCGGCGTACTGCTCCTGATGGCGGATTCCACCAATGCCGAGCGGCCCGGTTATACGCCCAGCGAACGGGTTGTCGGCGAAAGTTTCGCCAATCTGTTCACCAAAGCACAGAAGAAGCGGATCATCATTGCGACCTTTTCTTCCAATCTGCACCGCATCCAGCAGATCATCGACGCTTCCGCGCACGACAAGCGCAAGGTTGCCGTGTCGGGCCGCAGCATGGTCAACGTCGTGAGCATTGCCAACGAGTTGGGGTACCTGACCATCCCGGACGGCATCATGGTGGATATTGATGAGATCAACCGGTATCCGAAAGAAAAAATGACCATCATTACCACCGGCAGCCAGGGAGAACCGATGTCCGCGCTGACCCGCATGGCTTTTTCCGAGCATCGCAAGGTAGACGTCGGGCCGGATGATTATATCATTATTTCCGCCACGCCTATTCCCGGCAACGAGAAAACGGTCGGCAAGGTGATCAATGAACTGATGAAACGCGGCTGCGACGTCGTGTACGAGAAGATGTACGACGTGCACGTATCCGGCCACGCCTGCCAGGAAGAACTGAAGTTGATCCACGGCCTGACCCGGCCGCACTACTTTATCCCGGTGCACGGGGAACAGAAGCACATGGTCAAGCATGCCGCTCTGGCGCAGTTGATGGGCATGCCCGCCAAAAACATCCTGATTCCGGATATCGGCAAGGTGATCGAGATTACCCCCTCCAAGATGGAGGTGGCGGGCACCGTCCCGGCCGGCCGTGTGCTGGTTGACGGGCTCGGCATAGGGGACGTGGGCAGCATCGTCCTGCGGGACCGCAAGCATCTGGCCGAAGACGGGCTGATTGTTGTGGTGGCGGCGGTGGATACTGTGGCCGGCATACTGGTCTCAGGGCCGGATATTGTGTCGCGCGGCTTTGTGTATGTGCGTGAATCGGAAGAACTGATCGAGCAGGCGCGCCGCCTGGCGGCCGATGTATTGCAGACGTGCTGCAATCAGGATGCCAGAGACTGGTCCGCCATGAAGGCCCGCGTGCGGGAGGAACTGTCCCGCATGCTGTTCCAAAAAACGAAAAAGAGCCCGATGATCCTGCCGGTTATTCTGGAAGTATGACCGGGAACGCGAGCTTTCTCATCTTCCTGCGCGGGAGGGATACGCATTGAAAAAAAGACGGTTCTGGAGTATATTTCCTTCTTTGGCCGTACTGATTTTGGCATTGGTCGGCTTTACCGTCGCGTCTTATTTTGAGAACCATATTATTTTTTATGTAGAGGCCGGCGTCATGGTCGCGGTCCTTGTTTTTGTCGTATGGCGGCTGGGCCGGATGCAGTATGATATCCGCCGGTATCTGGTGCGCACTGCCGGCGTGCTCAATCAGGGCGATCAGGATTCACTGGCCGGCTTCCCGTTACCGACGGCGGTCTGTTCGCTGGACGGGGAGGTCCTCTGGTATAACGATGAGTTTCTGCGTCAGGTGCTGGCGTGCCGGGATGCCTTCGGTGCGCCTGCCGCACAGATCCTGCCGGAGGTAGACCTGAACACCCTGGCGGAGCAGCCGTTTGTGGATATTGCGCTGGACGGCCGGCAGTATACCGTATACGTCAGCCCGCTGCGCGTGCGGGACACGAAGCTGTTCGTGCTGTATTATTTCGATAACACGCAGTTGAAAGAGATTGCGCAGGAGTACGGGCTGAGCCGCCCCTCCGTGATGATGCTGTATATCGACAACGTAGACGAGGTGCTGCAGACCGCCCGCGAAAGCGAACGCGCACAGATCCTCGGGCAGGTGGAAAACCTGCTGGAAGATTGGGTGGGTGAGACGACCGGCATTCTGCGAAAGTTTGGTACGGACCGTTTTCTGGTCATCCTGGAGCAGCGGCATCTGACGCAGATTATTCAAAACCGGTTTGATATTCAGGACCGTGTGCGCGCGGTGCATACCAACCTGCAGGGCGCCAGCGTCACCCTTTCTATCGGCGTCGGTTCCGGCGAGACGATGAAAGAATCGGCGCAGCTGGCCAACCAGGCGTTGGAAATGGCATTGGGCCGCGGCGGCGATCAGGCCGCGATCAAGACCCGCAACGGGTACGACTTTTACGGCGGCGTATCCAAGGGGATTGAAAAACATACCAAGGTGCGCACCCGCGTGATCGCCTCCGCTTTGGCGGAAACGATCCGCAGCAGCAGCAACGTGCTGGTGATGGGCCACCGTTTTTCCGATTTGGATTGTTTGGGTTCGGCGGCGGCACTGGCTGTGCTGGCGCGGGAGGCGGATAAACCCGCTTTTGTGGTCACGCAGCGCAGCCGTACTCTGGCCGGCGCGCTGATCGACCGTTATACGGCGGCCGGGCAGGGCGATCTCTTTATCGAGCCGGCCGACGCCATGACTATGCTGCAGGAAAAAACGCTACTGATTATTACCGATACGCACAGCCCCTCCATGCTGGAATGGCCGGAACTGTATCAGAAAGCGCCTATCGTGGTGGTAGTGGATCATCACCGCCGCATGGTGGATTGCGTGGAGAACGCCGTGATTTTTTATCATGAGCCGAACGCCAGCTCCGCCTGTGAACTGGTGGCGGAACTGATTCAGTATACCGCTCACAATCATATCACCCGTCTGGAAGCGGAGGCGCTGCTGGCCGGCATTACGCTGGATACGCGCAATTTCGTGATGAAAACGGGGGTCCGTACCTTTGAGGCGGCCGCCTATCTGCGCAAATTAGGGGCCGATACCGTGGAGGTCAAGCGGATGTTCGCGGAAAATATGCATACTTACCGCCGCCGCGCCGATCTTGTGGCGCATGCCGAAATCTATAAAAACGTGGCGATCGCCTGCGATATGGAGGGCGGGGATGACGTGCGCATCGCCGCCGCGCAGGCTGCGGACGAGCTGTTGACCATCAAAGGCGTGGAAGCATCCTTCGTCTTGTTCGGCAACGAGCAGAACATCAATATTTCCGCCCGTTCGTACGGGGATTACAACGTACAGCTGGTAATGGAAGCGCTCGGCGGCGGCGGTCATCTGACCATGGCCGGGGCCCTGCTGCAGGATTGCAGCATCGAGCAGGCAAAGGAAAAACTGCTGCAGGCGGTCAATGCCTCGCAGACGGAGCGGGAAAGGGCCCGCGCCGTGCAGCAGAAGGCAAACGGATACAGTGCGGACGAGCGAAAAGGAGTGTAAAAAATGAAAGTGATTTTGTTGCAAGACGTCAAAGGGCAGGGCGTCAAAGGTGCTCTTGTCAACGTGTCGGACGGATATGCACGCAACTTTCTCTTCCCGCGCGGGTTGGCGGCCGAAGCCAACGCGCAGGCTATGAACGAGTGGAAAAACCGGCAGGACGCCGCCGCTTTCCACAAGCAGGAAGAAAAGAAGGCCGCCGAAGAAATGCAGGCTTTTCTGAAAGGCAAAACGCTGCATCTGACGGCTCGCGCCGGGCAGAACGGCAAGATGTTCGGGTCGGTGACCACCAAAGAGGTCGCCGCCGAGATGGAAAAGCAATGGAACGTTCAGATAGATAAAAAGAAACTGAACATGCAGGACGTCAAGGCGTTCGGCGTGTATGAGGTGCAGGTGCGTCTGGCGCAAAGCACCGTGGCCAGTTTCTCTGTTGCCGTCAGCGAAGAAAAATAACGGAGGGAATCAAAATGGCCGGTCCCGCAACGTATGACAGCCCCAACCTGCCTTACAGCCTAGAAGCGGAGCAGGCGGTCCTCGGCGCCGTGCTGATCGATTCCGATTGCATGACGCAGGTGGCGGATATCCTGAAATCGGAACATTTTTATTTGCCGGAGCATCAGGCGGTTTATTCCGTGATGCTGGAAAAGATGATCCGCAACCAGACGATTGACTTTGTCACCGTGCTCGAAGCGCTGCAGGCAGAGGAATACTTTGCCGGTGCAGAGGGCAAGGCGTACCTGCTTAAGCTTACACAAATTGTCCCGGCTGTCAAAAGCATTGAGAATTACGCCCGCATCGTACGGCAGAAATATGATGTGCGTGCCTTGATCCGCATCGCCAGGGAAATTACGGAGGACGCCATGGATCCGGCATCCGATCCGGCTGTCCTGCTGGATGCGGCCGAACAGAAGATCTACAGCATCCGGGATGAACGGCCGCAGAACGGGCTTGTGCCGATCAAGGACGCGATTGCCGGCGCATACGAAACGTTTGATAAGTTGACTTCGGACCAGAAGGATGAGTATGTGGGGATTCCGACCGGCATTTCGGCTCTGGACGCCATCACCACCGGCTTGAACAAATCCGACCTGATCATCGTCGGCGCCCGGCCCGGTATGGGCAAAACGGCCTTTGCGCTGAACATCGCGCGCAACGTGGCGGTGCTGGCTAAAAAGAAGGTGGCGATCTTCAACCTCGAAATGTCGAGGGAGCAGATGGTGCATCGCTTTTTGTCTACCGAAGCGCACGTTTCGGTCAAGAAAATGCGCACCGGCACGATGGATCCGGACGAGTGGAGCCGCATCGGCTTTGCCGCCGGTGAACTTTGCCAGGCACCGATCTATCTGGATGATACGCCCACCATCACCGTGCCGGAAATGATGGCACGGCTGCGCCGGCTGAGGAACGTCGGACTTGTGATTGTAGACTATTTGCAACTGATGAAACTCGGCCGCCGGCTGGATAACCGTGTACAGGAAGTAGCGGAGATCACGCGCAGCCTGAAGATCATGGCAAAAGAGCTGCACGTGCCGGTCATGGTATGCGCACAGCTGTCCCGTGCGACGGATAAAGATTCCAAAACGCACCGCCCTGCGCTGTCTGATCTGCGGGAATCCGGCTCTATCGAGCAGGATGCCGATCAGGTACTGTTCCTGTACCGTGACGAGTACTATATCAACGAAAAAAAGGATCCGTCTGCGGTGGAAACAGGTACTGCCGAGGTCATCGTGGCCAAAAACCGCCACGGCGAGCTGGGCACGGTCAAACTTTCCTTCCTGGGTGAGTTTACCCAGTTCTCTTCTTTGGAGACCAACCTGACGGAATCATAAAAGGAGGTCGCACGCCGTGGAAGCGCTGTCTGTCGCCGTTGACCGGACGATCCGTACACAACAGCTGCTGCGTGCGGGCGATACCGTGATCGTCGGTTGTTCCGGCGGAGCGGATTCCGTTTCATTATTGCATTATCTCTGTCAGGCACGTGAGCAATACGGCCTGGCCGGTATCGTAGCTGCGCACGTACACCACGGCCTGCGCGGCGTACAGGCTGATGAAGACGCCGCTTTTGTGCGGAGGACGGCGGAGGCGTGGGGCTGCCGGTATGAGGAATACCGGGCGGATATCCGTACGCTGTCCGGGCAGACCGGAGCCGGGCTGGAAGAGACCGGCCGCCGGGAACGGTACGCCTTTTTTGAACGCCTGGCCTGTCGGTATGCGCCGGCGGTCGTTGCCACCGCGCACACCCGTAGCGACGCAGCCGAAACGATGATTTTTCATCTTTGCCGCGGTACCGGTATCACAGGCCTGCGGGGGATCCCGGTGAGGCGCGGCGCCGTGATCCGGCCGCTGATCGATTGCACCCGCGCACAGGTGGAACAGTATCTGGCGGAAAACGGGTTGTCTCACCGGGAGGACAGCAGCAATGCAGACGTGACTTTTTCCCGCAACCGCATCCGTCACGAGGTAATGCCGGTGCTGCGCAGCATCAATCCCTCCTGCGAGCAGGCAATGGCCCGCTGCGCCGGGCAGATGCAGCAGGCGGAAGCCTTTTTTTCGCAGCAGGCTGAGGCGCTGCGGCAGCAAAGTGCCGTTCCCGGGGAAGAGGGAAGCTATTATTGCGGACTGCTGCGGCAAAGCGTGCCGATCATCCGCAGCTATTTCTGGCACGCCCGCCTGACGCAGGCCGGTATCGAGCCGGAAAACCGCTGGATTGATTTGGCCGAGGAATTGCTGGCGCACCGGGGGGCGGCGTCTCTGCCGCGCGGATGGAGGATGACCGCCTCGACGGAAACGTGGCGGTTGTTCCGCCCCGACGAAGGGCAGGCATATTGTCTGCCCGCAGGGGAAAACGGCGTCTATCTCTGCGGGGGGTGGAAAATCCTCCTTTCCGGAGAAAAAACATCGTATGCCGGCCGAAATGTTCATAATTTGTTTGCCAATTTACCGATAGACCGTGATAAAATCATAGGGAAATTGTTTTTGCGCACACGCCGCGCCGGGGATCGTTTTGAGCCGGCCGGCCGCAAGGTGCGCAAGACGCTGAAAGATTTGCTTTACGAGGCCGGCATTGCGGCCGATCAGCGCAATCAGATGCCGTTGCTCTGTGATGAGGAGGGTATCGTTTTTATTCCGGAGTTTGGCCGCGAGGCGCGTGTGCTGCCGGATGAAGCGACCCGCGCATATTTGTATATTACAGCGGAAAAATCAGATGAAGAGGTATTGTCATGAAAAACATGAGGGATGATCTGGAAAGCATTTTATACACGGAGGAAGCGCTGGCGGAAGTCGTCAAACAGCTCGGCGCGCGTATATCTGAGGACTATCAGGACAAAAATCTTCTTATAGTCGGTATTCTGAAGGGCAGTATGGTCTTTATGGCCGACCTGATGCGGCAGATCACCATCCCTTGTGATATTGATTTTCTGGCGGTGTCCAGCTACGGCTCCGGTGTCAAATCCTCGGGCGAGGTACGCGTGCTGAAGGATCTGGACAGCAAACTGGAAGGTAAGGACCTGCTGCTGATCGAGGACATCCTCGACTCCGGCACGACGCTTTCTTATATCAAGCGGATGCTCAGTACCCGCAAGCCTGCCAGCGTACGTATCTGTACGTTGCTCGACAAACCGGAGCGGCGCAAGACGGACATCAAGGCGGATTATGTCGGCCTGACCGTACCGAACGCTTTTATTGTGGGCTACGGCCTGGATTATGACCAAAAATACCGGAACCTGCCGTTTATAGCGGTGCTGAAACCGGAAATCTATTGCTGAAGTATGGGAATAAGGAGTTGACAACATGGAATCACAAAAGCACGATTCCGGACGGTATATTCGCTATTTGGGCATCGTCCTGGCGGCGTTGCTGACGGTCTTTTTGTTGATTTATCTGTTTGTGGGGACCGATTCTTCCAAGAAGAATATGGTTTATTCAGATTATCTGGATTATTTCCGGGAAAATAAAGTGGAAAGCTTTTCGCTGGATCTCGGGTCCGGTAAGCTGAAAATGGTGCTGCGCGAAGCGTATCGTGAGGATATCGACAAGGACGGAAAGATCGAAGAAAACGAGTACACGATCACCTATTCGGTGCCCAATATCAGCCTGTTTGTGCAGGACGTTACCGGAATTATGGAAAAGACCGACTACGGTGACAAGCCCATCCGGTATGATTATTTCCCGCAGACTGAGATCCCGTGGTTCATCACCCTGCTGCCTTCTGCCCTGGTGATAGTGTTGGTAGTGGTGCTGTTTATCTTCCTGCGCCGCTCAATGTCCAATATGGACGGCGGCAAAATGCTGGGCTTCGGCAAAGCGCACGTCAAGCAGGTTCCCGATGAGCGGCATAAAACCACCTTTGCGGACGTGGCCGGCGCCGATGAAGAAAAGGAAGACCTGCGCGAGATCGTGGAGTTCCTCAAGGCACCGAAAAAGTACCGCGAATTGGGCGCGCGTATTCCCAAGGGCGTGCTGCTGGTAGGCCCTCCGGGTACCGGTAAAACGCTGCTGGCGCGCGCGGTGGCGGGGGAGGCGGACGTGCCTTTCTTCTCCATTTCCGGTTCCGATTTTGTGGAGATGTACGTCGGCGTGGGCGCTTCCCGCGTGCGGGACCTGTTCGATCAGGCCAAGAAGAACTCCCCGTGCATCATTTTTATCGATGAAATTGACGCGGTCGGCCGTCAGAGAGGCGCAGGCCTCGGCGGCGGGCACGACGAACGCGAGCAGACGCTCAACCAGATGCTGGTGGAAATGGACGGTTTCGGTGTCAACGAAGGCGTCATCATCATGGCCGCCACCAACCGGCCGGATATTCTGGATCCCGCTTTGATGCGGCCCGGCCGTTTTGACCGCCGCGTCGTCGTCAATTATCCGGACCAAAAAGGCCGGGAGGAGATCCTGAAGGTGCACGCCCGCGGTAAGCCGCTGGCTCCGGATGCGGATCTGTCGGTAATCGCAAAATCCACCGCCGGTTTCACAGGCGCCGATCTGGAAAATCTGCTCAATGAAGCCGCCCTGCTGGCTGCGCGGAAGAATCTGCGCGCCATTACCATGACGGAGATCGAAGAGGCAACGGTCAAGATCATCATCGGGACCGAAAAGCGCAGCCACATCATCACCAAGGAAGAAATGCGGCAAACGGCTTATCATGAAGCCGGGCACGCCGTCGTCAGTTATTACAGCAAGACGGCTGATCCCGTACACCAAATCTCCGTGATCCCGCGCGGGATGGCCGGCGGTTACACGCTCAGCCTGCCGCAGCAGGATAAAATGTATCGCTCCCGCACCGAGATGCTGGAGGAGATTGAGATGCTGCTCGGCGGCGGCGTGGCCGAAAAACTGATCTTCAACGACGTGTTTACCGGTGCTTCCAACGACATTGAACGCGCCACACAGCTGGCCCGTTCCATGATCACGCAGCTCGGTATGAGCAACCTCGGCCCGCTGGCTTACGGGAAGAAGGATGAAATGGTCTTCCTCGGCCGCGAGATCTCCGAACAGCGGAATTATTCCGAAGCGGTTGCCGAAAGCATCGATGAAGAAGT
>JAFWVC010000041.1 GCA_017518415.1 Clostridia bacterium | reverse complement strand
GGACCCCACCAAGGTGGACCGGTCTGCCGCCTATATGGCCCGGTACGCCGCCAAAAACGTCGTGGCGGCGGGGTTGGCTTCCCGGTGTGAGCTGCAGGTGGCCTACGCCATCGGCGTAGCCCGCCCGGTCTCGATCCGCGTCAATTCCTTCGGCACCGGCGTCGTGCCGGATGAGCGGCTGGCACAGGCCGTCGCCGCCGTGTTCGACTTCCGCCCGGCCGCCATCATCGAAGCGCTGGACCTGCGCCGGCCACAGTACCGGCAGCTGGCCGCTTACGGCCACATGGGCCGCGAGGACCTGAACGTCCGCTTTGAACGGACCGACCGGACCGGCGCCCTGCGCGCCTGGCTGCAGCTGGATTGATTTCTGCGCCCGGCACCGGACCAAAACGCCGTCTGCCGTTTTTCCGCATAAAAACGCCTCCTTTTGCCGAAACTGTTTGGCAAAGGGGGCGTTTTTTGTGACCGTGACCGCTATCCGCACCGTAATCCTGTACGTGGCCGTCACCGCCGCGATGCGGCTGATGGGCAAGCGGCAGATCGGCCAGCTCAACCCGGCGGAACTGGTCGTGGCACTGCTGATCGCCGACCTGGCCGCCGTTCCGATGCAGGACGTGGATCTGCCTCTGCTGCAGGGCCTGCTGCCGATCGCTGTGCTGATCTCGCTGGAGGTGCTGCTGTCCTTTGCGGCGCTGCACAGCCCCCTGTTGGCGCGCCTGCTGGCCGGCAGCCCTGTGTGCGTGATCCGCGCCGGCAAGATGCAGCTGCGCCAGATGAAGCGGCTGCGGATGTCCGCGGAAGACGTGTGCGAACAGCTTCGTCAACAGGGCGTGTTCGACGTGGCGGAGGTGGAAAGCGCCTTTATCGAAAGCGGCGGACAGATGAGCCTGTTCCTGCGGCCCGGCGCCCGGACGGTCTGCCGTGACGACCTGCGCGGCATACGGCCGGAAGAGAAGCCGCTGCTGCCGGTCCTGTGCGACGGGCACCCCGTTGTGTGGGGCATGCAGGCCTGCGGGTTGACCCGCCGGCAGGTGATGGCGATCCTGGCCGACGAAGGCACCCGCCCTGCGCAGGTGCTGCTGCTGTTGGCGGACGGCGCCGGCCGGTATCAGCTCATCCGCCGGGAGGATACCGTATGACCGGCCGGGGATGGATCGCGCTGGGGCTGCTGCTGGCGGTCGTTCTTCTGTGCGGGCTGACGCTTTTTCATATGTGCGGCACCGCGCTGCCGCTGCTGGAACAGGCCCGGACTTTGGAAGAGATGATCGAGCGGCGGGATCCCGCCGCGCTGCCGGCCGCCGCCGCCCTGCAGCGGCAGGCGCAGGCCGCCGCCCGCCGATATCCGTTTTATCTGTGCCACGACGAGGTCGGCCCGGTGACCGAGGCGGCCGACGAATTGCTGCTGAGCCTGCGCCGGGGCGACGCCGACCGCGCGCTGGAAAGCCTGCTGCTGTTCCGGGCCCGGCTGCAGCACCTGCTGCTGCACGAGCTGCCCCGGCCGGAAACGGTGTTCTGACCTTTTGCGCCCCCCGCCGCCGGCGGGGGGCGTTTTGCGTTTATTTCCGGATATTTTGTAAATCCCTCTTTATTTTTCGCGCAATATATGGTATGGTAATTGTGTATGATTTTCTTTACGGGGAAGGATGTTTCGCATGGCCTTGAACGGGTTTTCCGCCGGCGTCGAGCCGGGCGGCGTCTACGAAAGCCGGGATATCAAGCTGCTGTTGTGCTATATGCTGCTGAGCGTGCCGGAGCCGCTGCCCCGGCAAACGGTACTGGATATCGTGGCGGGCGGCGGCATGGCCAATTTTTTTGATACCGGCAGCGCGCTGGACGAACTGATTGCCCTGCATAACGTGGAGGAATCGCCGGACGGGCTGCTGACGCTGACCCCGGAGGGCCGGGCGGCGGCCGCCAACCTGGCGGACCGGCTGCCGTGGACGCTGCGGGACCGTTCCGTCAAGGCGGCGCTGGCGCTGCTGGCCCGCTCCCGCCGGGAAAAGGAAAACACCTTCTCGGTGGAAAGGCTGCCCGCCGGCTACGCGGTCACCTGCCGCATCCGCGACGGGGAAAGCGACCTGATGACGCTCACGCTGCACGTGGCCGACGAATGGCAGGCCAACGCCATCGGCACACGGTTTACCGAGGATCCCACCGCCGTATACCGGGCGGTGTTGGACCTGTTGGCCGGCTCTTAAACAAAGGAGGCAACTGTATGTCACACGACCGTTACGAATCCCCCTTCGCATCCCGCTACGCCAGCGCGGAGATGCAGTATCTCTTTTCGCCGGAGCATAAGTTCAAAACCTGGCGCAAGCTGTGGATCGCTCTGGCCGAGACCGAGCAGGAACTCGGCCTGCCGATCACCGACCGGCAGCTGGAAGAGCTGCGCGCCCATGCGGACGACATCAATTACGACTACGCCCGGGAAGAAGAAAAGAAGGTGCGCCACGACGTCATGGCGCACGTGCACGCCTACGGCGCCCAATGCCCGACGGCCAAGGGCATCATCCACCTCGGCGCCACGAGTTGCTACGTGGGTGACAACACCGACCTGATGATTTTATATGATGCGCTGCGTCTGATACGGCAAAAGCTGGTCAACGCCGTAGCGCTGCTGGCCCGCTTTGCCGATACGTATAAAGATCTGCCCACCCTCGGGTTCACTCATTTTCAGCCGGCGCAGCCCACCACCGTCGGCAAACGCGCCACCCTGTGGATACAGGATCTGCTGCTGGACCTGCAGGAGGTGGAGTTCCGGCTGGCGCACGCTAAACTGCTGGGCAGCAAAGGCACCACCGGCACCCAGGCCAGCTTTCTGGAGCTGTTTGAGGGCGACGACGAAAAATGCCGCCGGCTGGATGCGCGCATCGCCGAAAAATGCGGGTACGACGGCTGCTTCGCCGTCTCCGGCCAGACCTATACGCGCAAGATCGACTGGTTTATGCTGGCCACCCTGTCCGGCATTGCGCAAAGCGCCGCCAAGTTTTCCAACGATATCCGGCTGCTGCAACACCTTAAAGAGGTGGAAGAGCCGTTTGAAAAAACGCAGATCGGCTCCTCTGCGATGGCGTACAAGCGCAACCCGATGCGCAGCGAGCGCATCGCCGCATTGTCCCGCTACGTTATCTGCGACGCACTCAACCCCGCCGTCACCGCCGCCACCCAGTGGTTCGAGCGCACGCTGGACGACAGCGCCAACAAGCGCATCAGCATCGCGGAGGGGTTCCTCGCCGTCGACGCCATCCTCTCACTGGTCATCAACGTGGCCGACGGGCTGGTGGTCAACCGCGCCGTCATCGAACGCGACCTGCGCCGCGAGCTGCCCTTCATGGCCACTGAAAACATCTTGATGGACGCCGTCAAGCGCGGCGGCGACCGGCAGGATTTGCACGAGCGTATCCGCGTGCACTCCATGCAGGCGGCCGAGCGCGTCAAGCAGGGCGACGGCGTCAACGATCTGCCGGAACGCATCGCAGGAGACCCCGCCTTCGGCGTCACGCCGGAGCAATTGGCCGCCCTGATGCGGCCCGAAGCCTTCGTCGGCCGGGCGCCGCGGCAGACCGAGGAGTTTTTGCGGGAACAGGTCGCGCCGGTGCTGGAAAAATACAAGGATCAGTTGGGCCTGCGCGCGGAGCTTTCGGTCTGAGATAAAGGAGGGGCCTCTCGTGACGCCTCGTCGTGTGTTTTTGTTCGTACTCGACAGTTTCGGCGTCGGCCATGCGCCGGACGCCGCCGCCTTCGGCGACGCCGGCAGCCATACGCTGGCATCGGTGTGCCGCTCCCCGCGGCTGTCCGTGCCCGTGATGCGCCGACTGGGGCTGTTCCATATCGAAGGTGCCCCCGCGCGGCGGCGGTGCCGCTGTGCTCCGCTGGGCGCCTACGGCCGGCTGACCGAAGTTTCCGCCGGTAAGGACACCACCATCGGCCACTGGGAGCTGGCGGGGCTGATCTCGCCGGTGCCGCTGCCCACCTACCCGCACGGCTTTCCGCAGCCGCTGCTGGATGCCTTTGCCGCTGCCACCGGCCGCGGTGTGCTGTGCAACCTTCCCTATTCCGGCACGCAGGTCATCGCCGATTACGGCGAGCAGCAGCAGCGCACCGGCAAATGGATCGTTTACACCTCGGCGGACAGCGTGTTCCAGATCGCCGCGCATGAGGAATACATCCCGTTGGAGGAACTGTACCGGGCCTGCCGCACGGCGCGTGCCCTGCTGACAGGGGAACACGCGGTGGGCCGCGTGATCGCCCGGCCGTACGTCGGCACGCCGGGGCACTACACCCGCACCGCCAACCGGCACGATTTTTCCCTCGTCCCGCCGCGGCCGACACTGCTGAACGCGCTGAGCGACGCCGGGTTGGACGTGCTGGCCGTCGGCAAGATCAACGACATCTTTGCCGGCAGCGGCGTGACCCGCGTCGTGCCGGCCGCCGGCAACGAAGCCGGGATGCAGGCCGCAACCGCCCTGCAAAAGGAGGATTTTCACGGCCTTTGCTTTATCAATCTGGTTGATTTCGATATGTTGTACGGCCACCGGAACGACGTCGACGGCTACGCCGCCGCCCTGAGCGCGTTCGACCGGTTTCTGGCCGGCTTTATTCCCGGCATGCGGCCGGATGATCTGCTGATTCTCACGGCGGACCACGGCTGTGACCCCGGTTTTCCCGGCACCGACCACACAAGGGAGAGGGTGCCGCTGCTGGTATACGGCGCCGGGCAGACGCCCCGGCCGCTGGGTACCCGAGCCAGTTTTGCCGACCTGGGCAAATCAGTCGCACGGCTGTTCGGCGTGCCCGACACGCTGGACGGTACGGCTTTTTTATCATAAAGACAGGGGGCTTTCGGTATGTTCGCCAGCGTACAAAGCGTCGGCCTGCTGGGCGTCGACGGGTATATGGTCCGGGTGGAAACGGATCTGTCCCAGGGGTTGCCGGGGTTTGACGTCGTTGGACTGCCCGGTGCGGCCGTGCGCGAATCGCGCGACCGGGTACGCGCCGTGGTCAAGAACACCGGCTTTTCCTATCCCGTCAGCCGCATCACCGTCAACCTGGCCCCGGCCGACGTTAAAAAAGAAGGTTCAGTCTACGACCTGCCGCTGTATCTGGCCCTGCTGCTGGCCAGCCATCAGCTGAGCGTGGACCTGCACGAATACGCCTTTGTCGGCGAGTTGTCCCTGACGGGCGAATTGCAGGCGGTACGCGGCGTGCTGCCGATGGTCATCGCCGCGCGGGATCACGGCGTGCGCCGCATCGTCGTCCCGGCCGCCAACGCGGCCGAAGGCGCCGTGGTGGACGGCATCGAGGTGTTGGCCGCCGCCCACGTGACGCAGTTGCTGCGCTTCTTTGCCGGCGAACCGGTTTTGCAGCCGGTCGTCCCGCAAGCCGTCCCTTCCGCGCCGCAGGAGGATCCGCTGGACTTCTGCGACGTGATGGGACAGCCGATGGCCCGCCGCGCCATGGAGATTGCCGCGGCCGGGATGCACAATATTTTGCTGATCGGCCCGCCCGGCTCCGGCAAAAGCATGCTGGCCAAACGGCTGCCCTCCATCCTGCCGGATATGACGCCGCAGGAAGCGCTGGACGCGACCAAGATCCACTCCATCGCCGGCACGCTGCCCAGCGGCGTCGGGCTGTTGCGGCACAGGCCTTTCCGGGCGCCGCACCACAACATATCCGCGCCGGGGCTGGCCGGCGGCGGCACCGTGCCCCGGCCCGGAGAGGTATCGCTGGCACACCACGGCGTGCTGTTCCTGGACGAGTTGCCGGAGTTTTCCCGGCAGGCGATGGAATGCCTGCGCCAGCCGCTGGAAGACGGGCACGTCACCATCTCCCGGGTCAGCGGCTCTTTGCGTTTTCCGTGCGATTTCATGCTGGTGGCGGCCATGAATCCGTGCCCCTGCGGCTACTTCGGCCATCCGACCCGCCGCTGCACCTGCACCTCGGCCGCGGCAACGGCGTATTTATCCCGCATTTCCGGCCCGCTGCTGGACCGGATCGACCTGCACGTCGAAGTGCCGCCGGTGGCGTACGACCAACTGGCCGGCAACCGGAAGGAGGAAGGCTCCGCCGCCATCCGCGCGCGGGTCAATGCCGCCCGGGCCGTCCAGCGCGCCCGGTATGAAGGCACCGGCATCCTCGGCAACGCGCAGATCCCGGCCGGCCGCCTGCGGGACTATTGCCCGCTCACGCCCGGCGCCGACGCGGTACTGCACGCGGCGTTCGACAAGCTCGGCCTGTCCGCCCGCACCTATGACCGGCTGCTGAAGGTGGCCCGCACCATTGCCGACCTGGCCGGCAGCGACGTTATCGACGTGGCCCATATTTCCGAAGCGGTGCAATACCGCAGTCTGGACCGCAAGTACTGGACCGCGCGCTGACGCTTTTTTCCCCACTTTGAACCGTGAGGTGAGCCCATGTCTGTTTCCCGTGACAAAATCCGTAACTTCTGCATCATCGCCCATATCGACCACGGCAAATCCACCCTGGCCGACCGCATTCTGGAAAAGACCAACGCCGTCGCTCTGCGCGACATGGAGGACCAGCTGCTCGACAGCATGGACCTGGAACGGGAGCGCGGCATCACCATCAAAGCCCACGCCGTCACCGTGTCCTATACGGCCCGGGACGGCGAGACCTATATTCTCAACCTGATCGACACCCCGGGCCACGTGGACTTCCATTACGAAGTGTCCCGCTCGCTGGCCGCCTGTGAGGGCGCGGTGCTGATCGTCGACGCCTCGCAGGGGATCGAGGCGCAAACGCTCGGTAACGCCTATCTGGCGGCCGACCACGGGCTGGAGCTCGTCCCCGTGATCAACAAGATCGACCTGCCGTCGGCCCGGCCGGAACAGGTGCGCGCCGAGATCGAGGACGTCATCGGCATCGACGCGTCGGATGCGCCGCTGATCTCGGCCAAGCAGGGCCTGCACATCGAGGACGTGCTGGAAGCCATCGTCCGCCGGATCCCGGCACCCCAAGGGGACGACGAAGCCCCGCTGCAAGCGCTGATCTTTGACAGTTATTACGACAGTTATCGCGGCGTGATCACCTACCTGCGCGTCATGCAGGGCCGGGTCCGCGCCGGCGACGTGATCCACATGATGGCCACCGGCGCCGACTTCGACGTCGTGGAGGTCGGCATCATGCGGCCCGGCCGGCTGGAACCGTGCGACGCCCTGTCCGCCGGGCAGGTCGGTTACATCGCTGCCTCTATCAAAACCGTCAGCGAGGCCCGCGTCGGCGACACCGTCACCCTGCGGGACCGGCCGGCGGCCGCGCCGCTGCCCGGCTACCGGCAGGCCACGCCTATGGTATTCTGCGGTATCTTTCCGGCGGACGGCGCCCATTATCAGGACCTGCGCGAGGCGCTGGAACGCTTGCAGCTCAACGACGCCGCCCTTTCCTTCGAACCGGAAACGTCCGCCGCGCTGGGCTTCGGCTTCCGCTGCGGCTTCCTCGGCCTGCTGCACATGGAAATCATCCAGGAGCGGCTCGAACGGGAATATGACCTGGACCTGATCACCACCGCCCCGAGCGTGGAATACCGCATCACGCTGGCCGACGGCACCGTGCGGATGATCGACAACCCCACCAACTATCCCGATCCCGGCACCATCCGGCTGTCGGAAGAGCCGATCGCGCAGGCGTCCATCCTGTCCCCCACCGATTACGTGGGCAATATCATGGAGCTGTGCCAGCAGCGCCGCGGCGTGTTTATCGACATGAAATATCTGGACCCCACCCGGGTGGAGATCCATTACGAACTGCCCCTGAACGAAATCATCTACGACTTCTTCGACGCCCTGAAATCCCGCACCAAGGGGTACGCCAGCCTGGACTATACTCTCAAAGGCTACGTGCCGTCCGATCTGGTCAAGCTGGATATCCTGCTCAACGGCGAGGTGGTGGATGCGCTGTCCTTCATCGTGTTTGCCGACAACGCCTACGCCCGGGCCCGCCGCCTGTGCGAACGGCTGAAAGACAACATCCCGCGGCAGCTGTTCGAGGTGCCGATTCAAGCCGCCATCGGCGGCAAGATCATCGCCCGCGAAACGGTGCGCGCCATGCGCAAGGACGTGCTGGCCAAGTGCTACGGCGGCGACATCACCCGCAAAAAGAAACTGCTGGAAAAGCAGAAGGAAGGCAAAAAGCGCATGCGCCAGCTGGGCAGCGTCGCCGTGCCGCAGGAGGCCTTCATGGCCGTGCTGAAACTGGGGGACGACTGATATGTCCCTGGGGATCTATCTGCACGTTCCGTTTTGCAAAAGCAAGTGCCCGTACTGTGATTTTTACTCCGTTCCGCTGCCGGAAGACGATCTGCTCGACCGCTACGTCGCCTGCCTGATCGAGCACATGCGCCCCTACCGGGGCGAGGCGGCCGACACGCTGTATTTCGGCGGCGGCACGCCCTCGCTGCTCGGCGGAGAGCGGATCGCCCGGCTGATCGGGGCGGCGGCGGACTGCTTCGGCCTGACGAACGCCGAGATCACGCTGGAGATCAACCCCGGCGATCCGGCGCTGCCGCTGCTGCGTACCTTCCGGCAAGCCGGCGGTAACCGCCTGTCGATCGGGCTGCAAAGCGGAAATCCCGCCCTGCTGCACACCCTCGGCCGGCGCCATTCGCCGGCGGATTTTCTCGCCTGCGCCGAAGCGGCCGCCCGCGTCGGGCTGACCAACCTGTCGGCGGACTGGATGCTGGCCCTGCCCGGCGGCACCGCCGAACCGGACCCCACCGTGCTGCCGCTGCTGCGGCAGGCCGGCGTGCGGCACGTGTCAGCCTATTTGCTGAAAACAGAGCCGGGCACACCGTTTTTCGCGCGCAGGCACACCCTCGCCCTGCCGGACGAGGAACAGACCGCCGCCCAGTATCTGGCGGCGGCCGCGCTGCTGCGGCAGAACGACTGGCAGCAGTATGAGATCTCCAACTTCGCCGTTCCCGGCTTTGAAAGCCGCCACAACCTGAAATACTGGAACGCCGAGCCGTACCTCGGCTTCGGCCCGGCGGCCCACTCCTTTTACAACGGCCGCCGCTTTGCTTTTGCGCGCGACTTGGCCGCCTTTCTGCAAGGGGCCGAACCGGTGCCGGCCGCACCGGACCCCGATATTCCGGACGGCTCCCCCGCCGAATACCTGATGCTGCGCCTGCGGTTGACGGCCGGACTGAGCGAAGCCGCCTTTGCCGCCCGTTTCGGGCGGCCGATCCCGGCGGAATGGCGGCAGCGGGCCGCCCGCATCCCGGCTGCGCTGCTGTGCTGCGACGGGCAGGGTCTGCGGCTGACGCCGGAGGGCTTTCTGGTATCCAACGCAGTGCTGCGGCAGCTGCTGGCGCTGTGACTTACATGGCCGCCGCAAACAGCAGCAGCATCTCTCTGGCTTTGTCATACATCGGCTCAAAAGCCGTTTCCGGCAGCGGGTTGCGGCCCAGACCCCACTCCACCGTAAAACCGGGCCGCCCGGTCTGCTGAATAAACCAGTCCTTAAATCCGCCGTGCCCGGCCAATCCGGTCGGGGCGGCAGCGCGGTAGCCGGACACCGCCGCGGCGATTTCGGCCATCAGCCCGGCCTCGGGCGGGGTACGCTCGCCGTATTCCCAATATATCTCCTCTCCCTGCGTGTGCAGCGCCACCACATACCGGAACGGGTACCGCCGGCAAAGCTGTATCAGTGCCTGCGTTTCCCGCTCGCTTTCCGGTGCCGGCCCGCCCCATTGCCGGCAGGCGGGGCCGGTGATGCCCTCCGCCGCTTCCATTTGATGCAGTACCGGCCACCCGGCGTCAAAGTTGTGGTTCAGGTCCACGCCCCGGGCGTTGGCCTGCCAGAAGGCCGGGCGGCTTCCCGCGATCTTTGTCACCAGCGCCTCATAGGGCCCGGCGGCCGCGGCGCCGGCGCGGGCGATCTCCGCCCCGTCCGGGTTGCACAGCGGCACCAGCCACAGCCGGCGGCGCGCAAAGATGCGCCGCAGCTCCAGCCCGTAGGTCCGGCCGCCCTGCTGCAGCCCGGCGCACAGTTCTTCACACAGGCGCAGCAGCACCAGCGCCGTGATACGCTCCTCCCCGTGGATGCCGGCCGTCATCAGCACCGCCGGCCCTTCGCTGCCAAGCTGCAGCGCCGGGATCTCGCGGCCCGCCTCGCTTTGCCCGATGGGGCAATACTCCAAAAACCGGTACCGCCCCCGCAGCGCACGGATCAGCCCCCGGCAGATCCCGTATCCCATCGGCTGCGGCCGGGTAATCGTTTCCATCCTTTGTCACCTCCATGGATAACATATAAGAAAGGACCGCTGTTTTATGAATCTGACGGAAAAAACCTTGGCCCAAACCTACCGATACAAAGGCAAAATCCTGAACCTGCGGGTAGACGACGTCGAATTGCCCGACGGCCGTCCCGCCATCCGCGAGGTGATCGAACACCACGGCGGCGTGTGTGTGCTGCCGCTGACCGACGACGATCAGGTGCTGCTGGTGCGGCAGTTCCGGTACCCGTACGGGCAGGTGCTCGTCGAGCTGCCGGCCGGCAAGATCGATCCGGGCGAGCAGCCGCTCGCCTGCGGCATGCGGGAACTGAAAGAGGAAACCGGCGCAACCGCCGCCCGCTATGAGTTTTTTGGGGAAATGTACCCCTCCGCCGGCTATTCCGCCGAGATCATCTACCTGTACCTGGCCACCGGACTGGATTTCGGCCGGACCGACCCGGACGAGGATGAGTTTCTGGAAGTCGAGCGGCGCCCCTTCTCCGTCCTGCTGCAGGACGTGCTGGAAAACCGCATTCCGGATGCCAAAACGCAAATTGCCGTGCTGAAACTCGCCTGCCGGCGCGGACTGCGATAACCTCCGTTACAAAAAAGGACCCCCTCGGGACACCTGCGATAAAGCAAGTGTCCCGAGGGGTCCTTTTTTCTCAATCAATCTTCCGCCGCGAGGAAGGTCAGCACGTCCTGCCGCGTCTGCTCCCGGCAGGTGTCGTTCAAAATCTCGTGGCGGCAGTTGTCGTACAGCTTCATCTGTACGCGGCAACCCCGCGCGCGCAACGCTTCGTACACGGCGCGCACCCCTTTGCCGTACTCGCCGACCGGGTCTTCCGTCCCGGCGATGAGCAGCACCGGCAGCTCCCGCGGGAAGGCGGCGAACGCCGCTTTTTTATTACAGCGGGCCTGCAGCGTGATCAGGTCCTGCATCGCGCTGACCGTGAAAGGGAAGATGCACATCGGGTCCACGCGGTACTTGTCCCGCACACCAAGGTCCTTGCTCAGCCACGCGTAGGGGTCGTTTTCCTCCCGGAAACGCTTATTGTAGGCGCCGAAGACCATCTTGTTCACCAGCGCCGCCACGTGGCGCCGGCCGCGCAGCAGCCCGATCGTCCGGCACAGCAGCAGCCCCGCGCCGGAGGCCGGGTTGGGCCCACCCGTGCCGCATACGATGAGCTTGCAGGGCCGGGCGCCCTCTGCTGCCGCGCACCGGACGATAAAGGAACCCATGCTGTGCCCGAACAGATACCACGGCTTGTCGCCGTATTCCCGTACCACGGCCTGCTTCATCTCCGTCACGTCGCGCACCAGATACTTCCAGCCGTCCCGCTCGGCAATAAAACCCCAATCCTTCGGGTCCGCCGTCAGGCCGTGCCCCAGATGGTCGTGCCCGAACGCCAGGTAGCCGTTCTCCGCCAAAAAGGTCATGAACGCCTCATACCGCCCCATGTACTCGCACATACCGTGCACGACCTGCACCAGTCCTTTGATCTCCCCGTCCGGGACGTAAACGATCCCTTGCAGCGTATGCCTGCCGTCCGACGACGGCACCGTTTTCCGTACGATCTTCATTGCGCATCTCCTTTGAATGCCCGGCAGGCGCGCACCGCCGCCCGCCAGCCTTTGAGCAGCGCGGTCCGCTCCGCCTGCGTCATACGCGGCTCAAACCGTTCCGCGATTGTCAACCGGGCTGCGACGTCCTCGCGCCCGTCGAAAAACCCGCAGGCCAGCCCCGCCAGCGCCGCCGCGCCGAGCGCCGTGGCCTCCCGGCTGGCCGGCCGCACCACCTCGACGTCGGCGATCGACGCCTGGAACTGCATCAAAAAGCGGTTAGCTGACGCGCCGCCGTCGACCCGGATGGTCGAAATACGGCCGCCGAAATCCGCCTCCATCGCGCGCAGGATATCCTCCGTCTGGTAGGCGATGGATTCCAGCGCCGCGCGGATGATCTGATCGCGGCCGCTGCCGCGCGTGAGCCCGAAAACGGCCCCGCGCGCGCTCATATCCCATTCAGGCGCACCGAGCCCCGCAAAGGCGGGCACGACGTACACGCCGTCCGACGAAACGGCTTTGAGGGCAAAATACTCGCTGTCGACCGAATCGGTGATAAAATGCAGTTCATCCCGCAGCCATTGCACCACCGCCCCGCCGACGAAGACGCTGCCTTCGAGCGCGAACTCCCGCGGGTTGCCTTGCTCGGTCGCGCACGGGGTCGCGAGCAGCCCGTTGCGGCTGAGCACGGGCACATCGCCCGTATGGGCCAGCAAAAAGCAGCCGGTGCCGTAGGTGTTTTTCGCCATGCCTTTTTCAAAGCACCCCTGCCCGAACAGCGCCGCCTGCTGGTCCCCCGCGATGCCGGCAACCGGCACGCGTGCGCCGAGCAGGTCGATCTCCCCGTATATCTCGCTGCTGGAACGGATCTCCGGCAGCATCTGCCGCGGCACGCCGAACAGCGCCAGCAGCTCGTCGTCCCATTGGTCGGTATGGATATTATACAGCAGCGTGCGCGAGGCGTTGGTGCGGTCGGTAATAAACAGGCGGCCGCCCGACAGCTTCCAGATCAGAAAGGTGTCAACGGTGCCGAACATCAGCTCTCCGCGCGCCGCCTCTTCCGCCGCGCCCGGGACGTTTTGCAGAATCCAGGCCAGTTTGGTGGCGCTGAAGTAGGCGTCGATGCGCATGCCGGTCTTTTCCCGGATCATCGGCTCCAATCCCTGCCGCTTCAACTCGTCGCACATCGGCGCGGTACGGCGGCATTGCCACACGATGGCATTGCAGACCGGTTTGCCGGTCGCCTTGCGCCAGACGATGCACGTCTCGCGCTGGTTGGTGATGCCGATCGCGCCGATCTCCGCGGGATCGATCCCGCTTTTGGCCACGCACTCGGTCATCGCCGCCAGCTGGGAGGCGTAGATCTCCATCGGGTCCTGCTCGACCCAGCCGGGCCGCGGATAGATCTGCGCAAACTCGTGCTGGACCGCCGCACACACCGACAGTCCGCGGTCGAACAAAATCGCCCGCGCGCTGGTCGTGCCCTCGTCCAGCGCCAGCAGATATTTTTTCATGCCGCTCCCTCCGTTCCGGACGCCCGCAGCGGGGCTCTTCCTGCTTGTGTTTTCAGTAACCGATCAGCGCCGTCGAGCGCTCGCCGGTAAAAGTGTCCACGCTCATGTTCACCACGACGGCGTCTATCCCCTGCCGTCCGATATATTCCAGGATACTGCCGTTGTAGTACCGCGGGTCGATCAGGTGAATCTCGCCGTAATGCGTCAGCAGGAAAGGCGCCTCGCTGTCGCTGTACGAGTCGCGCAGCAGCAGCAGTTTGCCGCCCTCGTGCCCGGTGCGCACCACGGACAGGCCCCGGTTCCCGCCAAGGAAATAGGCGTATTTGTCTCTGGTTTCCAGCTTGTCGGGCGCATACAGCGCAGCCGGCGCGGTGCCGTCGAGCAGTACCGTCGCCCCGTCGCCGGCCACCCACCGTTCGATGGCGTCGGGCCGGATCCACCGGGCGCCGGCCTTGGCGTAGTTGGTGCCGTAAAACGCATTCGATACGATCTGCCGGTCAAAGCTTTCCGCCGGCGCGGGCTCCCCGCCCAGCGCGCGGATCAGCGCCGCATAGCCGTAATAGGCGCCCAGCGTCGTCCAGTGATGGTCGGTACGGTAATAAATATCCTCTTGCTGATGGGCGGACAAAGCCCCGAGCACGTCCACCGTACGGGCGGCCGTACCGGCGCAGATGTCGGCGATCAGCTCCGCCTGGGAGGCGTTGGGCGCGCCGGCCGGCAGCCGGTCACTCCACACCTCGACCGCGCCGGGGATCAGCGCCAGATACACCGGCACGCCGGCTTTCTGCACCAGCGCTTCCAGCGCGGCGCGGTTCTTTTTCACCCGGTCGGCGTCCGGCGCCTCAAACCGGGCGATCAGGGTACCCTTTTCCCCGATATACACGCCGTTGTTTTCCGTCTTGCCCAACAGCGCTTCGGCGTAGCCGTACAGGGCGATCCATTCGTCGCGCCCCGGCATCTGATCGGTCAGCCACCGGTCCACGTCGGCGGTATACGAGCCGCTCAGCAGCGCCTGCCACGAGAAGGCCGGTTTTTGCGCCAGCGTGCGGTTTTCCGTCTCCGACACGTCCCTGTCCGGCAGAATCAGGTATAATACCGGCACCGCGAACAGCACCAGCAAAAAGACGGCGATCTGCGCGATCTGAGAACCTTTTCGCATCTCTTCGCCCTCCTTAAAAACGGAAATACAAAAACGGGTTGTACGTGGCGTTGACCAGATAGGCCACGCTCAACAGCATCCCGCCCGCCACCAGCAGCGGCTGTGCCACGGCCTGCACCGTCTGCGGCAGCTTGTCGAACAGCTTTTTTGCCAGCGGCGTGCAGGCGATCAGCAGGATCACCAGCAGCACCGCGTAGTTGCGCAGCCGGTACCCGTCCGCCGCGCAGCCGAAGCCGCCCGGCGCAAAGCCGCACATCGCCGCCAGAAAGCGTCCGCACTCCCCGAGCGAGGTGTTGACGAACAGCGTCCACCCGAAAACCACCGTCAGCAGGGTGTAGGCGTGCCCCACCGGGCGCGGCGCCTTTTCCAGCGCTTTGAGCAGGAACAGTTTTTCCGCAATCAGCAGTACCGCGTAATACAGCCCCCACAACAGGAAGTTCCAACTCGCGCCGTGCCAGATGCCGGTCAGCCCCCATACGATGAGGATGTTGCGGATCTGCTTCCACGCCCCGCGGCGGTTGCCGCCCAGCGGGATGTACACGTACTCCCGGAACCAGGTGCCCAGCGAGATGTGCCAGCGACGCCAAAAGTCGGTGACCGAGCGGGAGACGTACGGATACCGGAAGTTTTCCAGAAACTCGAACCCGAACATCCGCCCGAGACCGATCGCCATATCCGAATAGCCGGAAAAATCAAAATAGATCTGGAACGAGAAGGCCAGCATGCCCATCCACGCCCCGGCGGTGGTCAGTTCGGCCGCCGGCAGCGCGCTGACGGCGTCGTACAGCTGACCGATCGTGTTGGCCAGCAGCACCTTTTTGCCCAGCCCGATGACAAAGCGCTGCACGCCGGAGGCAAACTGCCCGACGCTGCGGGGCCGCTTGTCCAGCTGCGCGGCCACGTCCTTGTACCGCACGATCGGCCCGGCGATCAGCTGCGCGAAGAAGGACACGTAGGTGCCGAACTTGACGATGCTTTTCTGCGCCGGCACCTCGCCGCGGTAGACGTCGATGGTGTAGGACATTGTCTGGAAGGTGTAAAAACTGATGCCGATCGGCAGCGTCACCCGCAGCGGCTGCAGGAAGGACAAAAACGGCAGCAGCCGCAGGTTCTCGATGGCAAAATCGGTATACTTGAAAAAGCCCAGCAGCCCGAGGCTGATGACCACCGAGGCGATCAGGCAGCCTTTGGCAAAGCGGGGCTTGTCCCGATATTTTTCGATCAGGAAGCCGCAGATATAGTTGACCAGCGTGCTGACCACCATCAGGATGATCAGCTTCGGTTCGCCCCACCCGTAAAAGATCAGGTTGGCAACTAACAATACACCGTTACGCCAGCGCAAAGGTGTAACGGTGTACAGGGCCAGAACGGCCGTCAGATATATGAACAAAAATACGATACTGCTGAAAACCATCCGATCAGCCCTTCAACAAAGCGTCAAACGCCTCAAACGCGGCGGCGCGCTCCTGCTCGGTCAGGACCAGATAGCACACGTACAGCCCGTCGCGCTTGACCTGCGCCTTTTCCAGTTTGGGATATTCGTCGACCATATACTGGCCGGTCCACTCGTCGTTGCGGCGCTTCAAATAATCGGTCAGCGTCTGCTCCACCTGCGCGGCGGAGGCTCCGTCCTTGGCGAGGAAGACGCCGAACTCATCGAGCGTGTCGCTGGTGCGGTACATGGCGGCCTCGATGCAAAGGTCCAGGTCCAGGTCGGTCTCCACCATGATGACGCTCGGCCCGACGAGCACAAAGCTCATCGGCAGCGAGGTGGCGTCCTTGACGGCCTGGCACAGGTCCTCCACCTTCACGTCGGTTTTCCAAACGGGGTCCGCCGGCTGAGAGCCGGACGGCGCAGAATCGCCCGGCGCCGCGGGGTCACAGCCGACCGCACACAGCGCGAGCACCGCGCACAAAAGCCATACGATCCATTTGCGATTCACAGTCGATTCCTCCTTACAGATACGCGTGGGTGCGGATATAATCCAGCAGGATATAGTAGGTGGATTTTTTCAGGTGCAGCCCGTCGCCGCTCTGGTAGTCCTCGGGCAGGTACCCTTCGCTGTCCCGCAGAACGGATACCGCGTCCAGATATTTGACGCCCTTCTCATACGCCAGCTCCAGCAGCCACTTGTTGGTCTGATAGATCAGCGTGTTGTTGATCAGGTCCTGCTTTTTGTAGGAGCGGCACACGCAGTAGATGGAGTTGCAGATGATCCTGGTCTCGGGGCTGGTGGTCTTGATATTGTCGATCAGCTCGCCGTACGTCGTTTTGAACTTTTTCTCCGTCATATACGACACGCTGTTGATCCCCAGCTCGATGATGACGACCTTGGGGTGCTTGGCCTGCAGCGCCTCGGTCAGCGTCTTCTCGGTGCCGTCCTCATAGACAATCTTGGCGTAGCTGTGCGCCGCCAGGTTGAAGGTGTGGTTGGCCGGGCACCAGACCTGCCCGGTGGCGGTCCCGTCCGGCAGCACGCCGTAGTACTGGTAGCCGTAGGTGCGGCTGTCGCCGATAAAGATGATGTCGCGCAGGTAGGCTTCGCCCTGGTCCGGCGTCTGCGCCAGCACGGTGCCGGCGTATTTGGGGTCGATCGGGTCGTCGCCGCGGGCATAGGTCGTGCCGGTGCCGGTCGGCGCGCTCGTCGGTTTTTCGGTGGGCTTTTCGGTCGGCTTCTCCGTCGGCGCGCTCGTCGGCGGATCGGTCGGATCGGTCGGCGTCGCGCTCGGATCGGTCGGGTCGCTCGGGTCAGTCGGCGTCGGCTGTGTGATCACGGGCGTCGTCGGCTCGGACGCCGGGTCGGACGCCGACGGGTCAGCACCGCATCCGGCCGCCGTCAGCAACAACACGGCGCACAGCAGCGCCGCCACGCGGAACCTTCTTTTCGTGCTGTTTTTCATCTTTATATGACCTCTTTCATAATAAAACCGGATATATTTGTTTGTATTTTACCACACTTCGGGGGCAGATACAATATTCCGTCCCAAAATATTTTCTTCGGCGGCGGAGCGGCGGCCGGGCCGGCCCACGGAAATCGTAACGGTTACGAAACTGTAACCGTTTTAGAGGCGCTTTTTGGTTGACAATAAAAGATTTTTTGGATATGCTTATTTTACAGGGTTGTAGAAACTTGTTTGTGTGGTATGGAAGGGGGGGTTTGTCATGAAGAAGGAGCATAGCGTTCGCGCCCGTCGGCATACGTTCTTATCCACGGTCCTGAGCGCCGCGGTGCTGTTGTGCGCCGTCTGCTTGGCCGGGTGCGCTAAGGAGGCGGAAAAGCCCGCGAACGCGCAGACCGTCCCCACCGCCGTAGAGGGCGCCGATCCGGCGCTGTTGGCCTTGTATGCGGACAACGCCGTCATCGTCGACGGTTACCGTCAGGGTATCGACCACATTACCGGCGCATTCGAAACGAAGCTGGTCTGGCTCTCCGGGCAGGAAGAGCTGTGTGACCTGCTGCTCGGGCGCATCAGCGGCCGCGCCGATCAGGCGCTGCTGGACGCTTACCGCGTCAACGAAGGCATCCAGAACCTTATTTTGCTGGATTACGACACCGTCCGCCCGCTGTTGCAGCCGGCGCTGCAATATGACGCTTTCTGCGAGCAGGCGGCCGCGCAGGGCATCGACGTAATCGAACTGTGCCTGCGCAACCTGTATGACGGGAACCGATACGTGCAGCAGGCGCTGGCCGACGGCACCTATACCGCCGAAACTCTGGAACAAGACCTGACAGCGCTGATCGCACGGGAACGGGAAAAGTCCTGCCTGGCCATCCTGTACGTGTATGAACCGTCGCTCTTCCCCGACCAGACGGTACAGAGCGCCGCGTATCAGGCGCTGCTGACTGCCCGCTTCTGCGACGAAATGTTCGCCTACGAGCTGTTGGTCAGTTACGACACCGCCGTTACCCTGCCGGAACCGGCCGCCTATCTGAATGACAGCGTGCCGAAATAATCAAATTATCCCGTTACACAAACAAGCCTGCCGCGGACGCGGCAGGCTTGTTCTTTTCCCCTGTTCAGTTTTCAAAGAATCTCTTATGCACGGCGGCGACGGCGCGGTCCGCGTCCTCCCGGGCGATCAGGACCGACACCTTGATCTCGCTCGTAGCGATCATCTGGATGTTGACGTTGGCGTCGGCCAGCGCCTCAAACATCAGCGCGGCGGTGCCTTCGTGCGTCTCCATCCCGGCGCCGACGATGGACACTTTGGCCACCGAGTCGTCATACGAGTACTGCTTGGCGCCGACCTGTTCCAGATACGGGCGCAGCGCGTTGAGCGCGGCCTCGCCCTTATCGGCCGACACGGTGAAGGCAATGTCCTTCGTGCCGTCGCGCCCGACCGATTGCAGGATGATGTCCACGTTGATATGGGCCTTGGCCACCAACGAGAAGATGCGGAACGCCACGCCCGGCTCATCCGGTACGCCCACGAGCATCACCCGGGCCACGTTGGTATCCTTCGCCACACTTTTGATCAGCATGTCTTCCAATTTCGCTACCTCCTTGACTTTGGTGCCCGGCACCTGTTTGAGGCTCGAGAGCACTTCCAATTCCACATTATATTTTTTGGCCATGTCCACCGAGCGGTTGTTGAGTACCTGCGCGCCCAGCGTGGCCAGTTCCAGCATTTCGTCGTAGGTGATCTCGGTCAGCTTGCGGGCACCCTGTACCTTGCGCGGGTCGGCCGTGTAAACGCCCTCGACGTCGGTATAGATCTGGCAAAGATCGGCCCGCATCGTCGCGGCGATAGCCACCGCGCTGGTGTCCGACCCGCCGCGCCCGAGCGTCGTGACGTCGTCGTGACGGTTAATGCCCTGGAACCCCGCCACGATGACGATGCGGTGCTTATCCAGTTCGTTGCGGATGCGCTCCGTATTGACGTTTTTGATCCGCGCGGCCGAATAGTTGGAGTTGGTCAAGAACCCCGCCTGCCAGCCCAGCAGCGAAACCACCGGGCGCCCCAGCTTCTCGATCGCCATAGCCAGCAGCGCCACCGACATCTGCTCCCCGGCGGACAGCAGCATATCCATTTCGCGTTTGCTGGCGTCAGGGTTGATCTCCCGGGCTTTCTCGATCAGGTCGTCCGTTGTGTCGCCCTGCGCGGAGACCACCACCACCATATCGTTGCCTTTGTCATACGTTTCGGTAACGATCCGGGCCACGTTGAACACCCGCTGTGCGTCGGCCACCGAGCTTCCGCCGAATTTTTGTACGATCAGCATTTCGTTTCCTCCTCCTGGATGAGCATGATTTTTATCCGAACGCAACGACGCGCAGACGGCTGGCCACCGTACCGGCGGTAAAGTCCGCCAGGCGGCGGTCGCACTCCTTCTCCGGCAACGGCGGCAGGATGACCGTCAGCGTTTGGTCGTCCCCCGCGGGGATACGCTCGACCGGGCCGAAGCGCCGCTCCAGCTGCTGGAGCGCGGTCATCGCGTCGCCCTTGACGCGCAGGTACAGCCGCACCGTCTGTTCCTCATACGGGAGGATCATGTCCGGATCCGCCTTGTCCCAGCACAGATATTTGCGCGCTTTAATATGTTTGACCTCGTCAATGACGTCCGCCACAACGGCGGATGCGGTGGGCATCTTGCCGGCGCCGCGGCCGTAGAACATCACGTCGCCTACGGCGTTGCCCCGCACCAGCACGGCGTTGAACACGTCCTTCACGGCGGAGATCAGCGCGTTGCCCGGGATGAGCATCGGCGCAACGATGATATACAGCTTGCCGTCCTCCCGGCGCACCGCGCGGCCGATCAGTTTGATCACGCCGCCCCACGTCTCGGCCGCGCGCACGTCCTGCGCGTCGATGCCGCGGATGCCTTCGGTGTGAACCCACTCCGGGTACACGTGCCGGCCGAACGCCAGCGCCGCCAGAATACAGATCTTGCGGCAGGCGTCGTGCCCGTCCACGTCGGCGGTGGGGTTCTTTTCGGCGTAACCGAGCTTTTGCGCCAGCGCCAGCGCCGCGTCGAAGGTCATCCCCTCGGTGAACATCTTGGTCAGCATGAAGTTGGTCGTTCCGTTGAGGATGCCGGCCACCTCCACGACCTCGTTGGCGGCCAGGCACTGGTCCAGCGGCCGCAGGATCGGGATGCCGCCGCCTACGCTGGCCTCAAAAAGATAATTGAGGTTGTTCTGCTTGGCCAGCGCCAGCAGTTCGTCGCCCTTGGCGGCCACCAGCTCCTTGTTGGACGTCACCACGCTTTTGCCGTTCTCCAGGCAAAGGCGGGTAAACTCGTACGCCGGGTGCAGGCCGCCCATCGTTTCCACCACGATGCGGATCTCGGGGTCTTGCAGGATCTGATCGAAATCCTTGGTAAACTTGTAGGCGTACGGGCAATCCGGAAAATCGCGCAGGTCGAGGATGCGGCGCACCGCGATCTCCTGCCCGGCTTTGTGGGCGATGGCAGTCACATTCTTCTCCATCAGCTCCGCCACGCCGGAGCCGACGACCCCGTGACCGAGAATGGCAATTTGTATCATATCGGTTCCCTCCTGTTGATCTGCACTTTGTGAGAGATGCGGGTGATGCGCAGCACGCCGTCCACCTGTTCCAGCCGGCGGATCAGTTCCTCCTCCGGACCGGTCAGCCCGGTCGTGTCCGCCGTGACCGATACCGAGGCGGCGCCGCCGGCCGGTATGTCCTGAAACACCGTAAGCACGTTGGCGCCGACAGCAGCAAAGGCCGACAACATTTCGGACAGAACGCCCGGCTTGTCGCGCAGCACGCCGTGCAGCGTCAGCACCGGCTGCGTCTGCGGCCGGTCGTACCGGTGCACGGCATCCTTATACTTGTAAAACGCACTGCGGGAGATGCCCGCGCTGCGGGCCGCCGCGGCCGCCGAAGCCGCCTGCCCGCTTTGGAGCAGCGCCTTGGCCTGCGCCACCTTGCCGAACACCTCCGGCAGGGCCGCTGCCTCTACCAGCAGCAGCTCGTTGTTCGGCCGGTCCTTCTTCATTTTGTCCACCACCCGTGCACGCATGTGTTGTACAGAAATACACTATACCACATTTGCCCGCCGGTTGCAACTGTTTTTTACGGAAACGCCAAAACTTTTTCCCGCCGGACGCCGGACCCCGGACGCGATGCCGCCGGCCGGCCGGAAGACCGGGCCGCGGCTTGCTTTTTTCGGTGTTGCGTTCCTGAAAAAAAGGTGATATACTGTTAGTATCTATTGACTTTTGAACAAGTGAGGAGGGGTTGGCTGTGTCGTTCAAACGGTGGGTCCTGCCCGCGATCGACCGCGAAGCCGCATCCCGTCTGGCGGAAGAAGCGGAATTGCCCGCTTTTCTGGCGTTGCTGCTGTCGATCCGGCACATTGCCACCGCCGCCGAAGCAAACGAGTTTTTATATGACGACGTTCCGCAGACCGATCCCTTTGCGCTGGTCGACATGGAGCAGGCGGTGGCCCGCATCCAGCTCGCGCTGGCCCGCGGCGAGAAGATCGCCGTGTACGGCGACTACGACGTAGACGGCATCACCGCCACCGTGCTGCTGTACTCCTATCTGAAGGGGCTCGGCGCCGACGTTATGTACTACATTCCCAAGCGGGAAGGCGAGGGCTACGGCCTGCATAACGCCAGCATCGACAATCTGCGGGCGCAGGGCTGCGCGCTGCTGATCACGGTAGACAACGGCATCTCCGCCGTAGACGAGGTGGCGTATGCCGCCGCACAGGGCGTCGACGTGGTGATTACCGACCACCATCAGCCGAAGGAACAGCTGCCGGCCGCCGTCGCCGTGGTCGACCCGCACCGGGCGGATTGCCCCAGCCCGTTCAAACAATATGCCGGCGTAGGCGTGGCCTTTCTGCTCGCCTGCGCGCTGGAAGGCGATATGGATCCCGTGCTGGATGCCTACGGCGATCTGGTCGCGCTGGGTACGCTGGCGGACGTCATGCCGCTCATCGGCGACAACCGCACGCTGGTGCGGGCGGGGCTGCGCTCCCTCAACGCCGGCAAACGGCTGGGGCTGGTCAAGCTGGCGCACGTCACCGGCGCGGCCGGCAAGCCGATCACCTCGCTGTCCGCCGTGTATACGCTCGCACCCCGCCTGAACGCCGCCGGCCGGATGCACGACCCCGCGCAGGCCGCGGCGCTGCTGATGAGCACCCAGGCCGAAGAGGCCGATCAGCTGGCGATGAACATACAGCAAAGCAATACCGACCGGCAGGACGTCGAAGCCGATATCCTTGCCCAGGCCATGCATATTCTCGAACAGGATCCCTCCCTGCTGGCGGACCGGGTACTGGTCATTGCCGGGCGGGACTGGCACCACGGCGTGACCGGGATCCTGGCCGCCCGGCTGACGGACAAGTTCGGCAAGCCGTGTATCGTCATTTCGGTCGGGGATGCCAAAACCAAAGGTTCCGGCCGCAGCATCAACGGGTTTTCGCTGTTTGACGCGGTCAGCGCGTGCAGCGACTGCCTGCTGAGCTTCGGCGGGCACGAGCTGGCCGCCGGCCTGACCCTCCTGCCGGAGCAGATCGAACCGTTCCGCCGGCGTATCAACGCGTACGCCGCCCTGCATTATCCGCAGATGCCGGTGCCGGAACTGCTGCTGGACTGCAAACTGCGCCCGGAGCAGATTGACCTGGAAAAGCTGGAGCTGATCAGCCGGCTGGAACCGTTCGGCATCGGCAACCCAAGCCCGCTGTTCGGCCTGTTTGACATGCGCATCGAGCAGATCTCCCCCGTGAGCAACGGCCGCCATGTGCGGCTGACCGTCTCCCGCGGGGCCACGCGGCTCAACGCCATGTTGTTCGGTACGCCGGCCGCCTCCTTCTTCTTCCGGGTCGGCGACACGGTGCATATGATCGTCCAGTTAGACCGCAGCGAATATCAGGGGCAGCTTTCTCTGCTGATCAAGGTGCGGGACATCCGTCTGGCGGACACCCATCAGGAAGACGTCATCACCGCCGGGCAGGAGTTGGATTGCCTGCTGCGGCAGGAACGGGATCTGCTGCCGCCCCGGCCGGAGCACGTCCCCTCGCGGGAGCGGTTGGGCCTGCTGTACCGTACCCTGCAAAAAGGGGCCGGTTTCGTCGGCTCGCCGGAGTTCCTGCTGCGGCAGACCGACCCGCACATGACGTACACGCAGCTGTTCGTCGCGTTGGAGGTGCTGCGGCAGGGCGGCCTGCTGACCTGCCTGAACGAAGGAAATCTGCTGACCGTCCGCCTGTGCCCGGTACAGGGCAAGGCCGACCTGTCCGCCACCCCGCTGATGCGTTATCTGACCGAATGTGTAAAGGAGGGTGCCTTTTGATTACGCCGGAAACCTGTATACAGGAATTGAGGGACACCCTGTCCCGCTCCGAAAAGAATTACGATATGGAAACCGTGGACCGGGCGATCCGTCTGGCCTGCACGGCGCACGACGGGCAGCGGCGTTCCTCGGGAGAGGCGTACGTCTGCCACCCGCTGCAGGTAGCGACCATTCTGGCCGACCTCGGTATGGATACCGACACCCTCGTCGCCGCGCTGCTGCACGACGTGGTGGAGGACACGGCGACTGAACTGTCCGACATAGCCGAACAGTTCAGCCCGGAAGTGGCTGCGCTGGTAGACGGCGTGACCAAGCTGAACAAACTGGCCTTTTCCTCCCGGGAAGAACAGCAGGCGGAGAATATCCGCAAAATGCTGCTGGCCATGGCAAAGGATATCCGGGTCATCATCATCAAACTGGCCGACCGGCTGCACAACATGCGCACCATCACCGCCCTGCCGGAGCAAAAGCGGCGGGACATCGCCCGCGAGACGATGGATATCTTTGCGCCGCTGGCCCACCGGCTCGGCATACGCAACATAAAAGAGGAGCTGGAAGACCTCTCGCTGCGCACGCTGGACCCCATCGCCTATAAGGAGATCGAGGAGGCGCTGGCCCTGCGCAAGGAGGCGCGCACCCGGTTTTTGGACGACATCCAGCAGCGCATTCAGCAAAAGCTGTCCTCCGTCGGCATCGAAGCGTCCCTGTCCGGCCGGGTCAAGAGCCATACCGGCATCTACCGCAAAATGTACGTGCAGGGCAAGTCCATCGACGAGATCTACGATATCTACGCCGTGCGGGTGCTGGTCAACACCGTCAACGACTGCTACAACGCCCTGGGCATCGTGCATGAGATGTTCCGGCCGCTGCCCAACCGGTTCAAGGATTATATTTCCACCCCGAAAGCCAACATGTATCAGTCGCTGCACACCACCGTCATCGGCAAAGAGCAGATCCCCTTCGAGGTGCAGATCCGCACGTGGGACATGCACTATACGGCCGAATACGGCATCGCCGCCCATTGGAAATACAAGCTGGGCATCCAGCGCAAGGACAAGCTGGAAGACCGGCTGGCATGGATCCGCCAGTTCATCGAGAGCCAGAAGGACGTCGACGACGTCGAAGACATCGTGCGCTCCATCAAAACCGACCTGTCGTCGGACGACGTGTTCGTCTTCACACCTCGCGGGGACGTGCTGACGCTGCCGGTCGGCTCGACGGTAATCGACTTTGCGTACGCCATCCACTCCGCCGTCGGCAACCGGATGATCGGCGCCAAAGTGGACGGGCGCATCGTCCCGCTGGATTATCAGGTCAAAACCGGCGAGATCGTCGAGGTACTCACCGGCCCGAAGGGCAAAGGCCCCAGCCGGGACTGGCTGAGCATCGTCAAAACGGGAGAAGCCCGCAACAAGATCCGTTCCTGGTATAAGAAAGAATGCCGGGAGGAGAACATCGTCCAGGGCAAGGCGGAGCTGGAACGGGAACTGATCCGCCACAACATCCACCTGACCGAAGCGCGGATGGCGGACTTTCTGCTGGCCGAGGCCAAAAAGCAGCATTGCGACACGCTGGACGATTTTTACGCCTCCATCGGGTACGGCGGCATCCAGCTGTCCCGCATCATGCCGCGCGTCCGGGAGGATTACGCCCGGCTGATCGAATCCGAGGCCCCCGCCGACGAAACCGAAACCATCCCGCTGACCCCGCACCGGTACCATAACGGCGGCGTCATCATCGACGGGATGGACAACTGCCTGGTCAAATTCGCCCGCTGCTGCAACCCGGTGCCGGGCGATCCCATCATCGGCTTTATCACCCGCGGGTACGGTGTATCCGTACACAAAAAAGATTGCGTCAACGGCCCGCAGGATCCCGCCGCGGCCGCCGAACCGGAACGCTGGGTCTGCGTGCACTGGGAAGAGGGCGTCCGGCAGGACTTCAAGGCCTCCCTGCTGGTGGATGCCAGCGAACGGATCGGCCTGCTGGCCGACGTAGCCGCGCAACTGGCCTCCATGCACGTGATGATCTGCGCGGTCAACGCGCGGGAGGCCAAGGGCAACCACGCCGTCATCGAGCTGACGGTCGTGGTCAACAGTCTGGATCATCTGCAATCCGTCATTGCGCGCCTGTTAAAGGTATCGGGCGTGTCCAACATCCGCCGCAGCCGCACATAAAGGAGGCTTTGTATGAAGCTGGTATTCAACCGGGTCTCCCGGGCGGCCGTCACCGCCGACGGCGCGCCGGCCGGCGCCATCGGGCCCGGGGCGCTGCTGCTGCTGGGCGTGTGTGCCGGCGACACCGCCGCCGAAGCGGATCTGCTGGCGGACAAAGCCGCCCGCCTGCGCGTATTTTCCGACGCGCAGGACAAGCTCAACCTTTCGGTCCTCGACACCGGCGGGGCGCTGCTGGTCGTTTCCAACTTCACCCTGTGCGCCGACTGTTCGCACGGGCGCCGGCCGGACTTTTTCGGCGCCGCCCGGCCCGGCACGGCCGAACCGCTGTACCGGCGTTTTGTGGAGCAGCTGCGGCAGGCCGGCGTGCGGCAGGTGGAAACCGGTGTCTTCGGCGCCGATATGACCATCGAGATGTCGGCGGACGGCCCGATCACTCTGTTGCTGGACACCGACGTACTGATGAAAAAATAAAAAAGCAAAGAGAAAGCAGCCTCCCGCGGGAGGCTGCTTCGTTTTTCTGTGATTCGCCCGTCACGCGGCCGGCTGCAGCTGCAGGCTCTTCACCTCGCACACGCCGCCCGCCTCCACGTAGGTCACCTGCACGGTATCGCCGGCTTTGGCAAAGGCCAGCATGGGCGACACCTGGATCGACGCGCTGTACAGCGCGTCCCCGCCGTCGAGTTGGAAGTAGTAGCGCGTGTTGCCGTCCACCACGGCGCTGGACAGGCCCGTGATCACGCCGGAGGCCTCTTTGCTCTCCTTATCGGGCCGCACGGCCACGTCCTCCTCGGCCAGCCGGTCGATATACGCCTGCCGGGCCGCCGCCACCGACGCGCCGGTGCCGACCACCTGATACCGCTCGACGTCGACAAAGGCGTACATCTTCACCAGCCCCGCCGCATCCTTGAGCGACATGAAGTAGGTCGGCCGGTCGGAGATGTTCAGCAGGATCGGGAAGGTGGAAATATAGTTCAGGTGCTGCACCTGCCCTTCGGCCGAGTTCATGGCCGAATATTCCTCCGCACCGGGCACCGCGTAAAACTTCGTCTCCTTGGTGCGCAGGTTCACCAGCACAAAGCCGATGTTGGACTCATCCCCCAGCACCGAGGTCATACCGGTGTACAGGTACACGTCGTCGCCGACGGCCAGGTAGTTGTATCCGTCGGTCGTCTGCAGCATATCCTTCTGCCCGAAGACCGAGTTCCAGAAGCCCCGCTGATAGGTGCCGTAATAGTTCAGCTGCTCGATCACCAGGTCGGACACGTACACCTGGTCCACCCACGCGGGGATCTCGTCTACGTCGTAGTAGGCGCTCTCCCCGGTGACGGCGTTGACCAGCACCGCGCCGGAAATGTCGGCGCCGTTCCACCACGCGATGCGGTAGGAAATCGTCGGCGCCACCCAGTACGGCGTGCCCTGCTCGTCGATCTCAAAGGAGATGTCTTCAAAAATCTTGGTCGGATAACGGAAGCGCAGGTACCGGTCGATCGAGCGCATGAAATACTCGCTCGGAGAGTACTTCATCCCTTCTTCCAGCCGTACCAGCGTCGCCTCCTGCGACACCATGTCCACCATGATATAGGCCGGCAGGCCGGTCTCCCGGTTGTTGAGCCACTTGATCGGGTCGGCGTACGCCAGCGGCGTGACCCGCACCGGCGTGCCGTGGTAGTTGATCTGCGTATAGTCCTCGGCGATCTCGAACTGGGACACCAGGTCGGACATATTGCCCAGCTTGCGTTTGCCCAGCTGCACCGCCGTCTTGCGGTCCACCACCGGGATCTGGGACATCGAAAGCTCCGCCACGTCGTCGGTAAAATTGCCGTCCGTCACCGTGATCAGGTCCCGGTACGCCGAGGCGTTGAAGATCGGCAGCCCCGCCACGGATACGAGGATCATCAGCACGATGAGGCCCGCGATCACCGCCCCGAAGACGGAGGTGCGCCTGAGCACCCGTTTGAAGGTGTTTTTGTCGATGTTGATCTCCTTTTTCTTCGTCGTCGAGCGGGCCGCGGCGGTCAGCTTTTCCAGCAGCGTACCGAACCGCAGGACCGCCGCCCACACCAGCGCGTTGAAGATCAAAAATGCCCAAAACCCTCTGTCACGCGGGTTGATCGCCGGCAAAAAGATCCAGAACCCCGCAAAGGTCAGCGCCAGACAAAGCAGGATCTTCCCCGCCAGCTTGCCTATTTCTCTCCCCGTCAAACTGCATCGCTCCTCTTTTTATTTTACTCTATATTATACCACATTCTGCTAAAAAAACAAGTATCCCCGGAGGCCTTCCGGCTTCCGGGGATACATTTGCGGCATCCGGTCAGGCGTACACGCCTTTTTCTTTCAGTTCCGCCTGCCGCACCGTTTGCAGCACCGCGCCGCGGATCTCGACCCCCTCGCCGGTCAGCGAAACGACGCCGTCCGTCTTTTGCGCGCTGCGCAGCTTGCAGGAAAAACCGTTGATCTGCACGTTTTTGTTGCCGCCGGCGTCGTACAGCCCGTACAGCCGCACGTTGTACAGCACGTTGACGTTATTGAACGTCAGATCTTCGTTGCTTTCAAGATACAAGCCGTTGCCGTGGCAGGTGCGCAGCATCAGCCCGTCAACCGTCACGTTGCGGCAGTTCTTCATAATGAAGCTATCCCGCGTGATGGTGGCAAAATCGGCGCCCGGCGACGCTTTGAGCCCGTTGAGCTGCGAGTCGGTCAGGTTTTCGATCACGAAACCGGAATTGTGGTGGGTGAACACCTGCACGTCCTCAAACCGGAAGCCGGAGCAGTCCTTGATCCAGAAGCCGCCGCCGCAGACGTACTCCACCAGGCAGCGGTTGAGGCTGACATTGTGGCAGTCGGTAAACTCCATGCCGCTGCCGTCGAGGTGGGAAGCGTACCACTCCTCCGGTACGGCGGTGTTGACCCTGTTGGCCTCACCGTTGACGTCCAGGTTCTGGATGAAGACGTCGCTCATGTGGCGGAAAATATACGCCATAACGTTGACGTTGATACCGGTAT
>JAFWVC010000040.1 GCA_017518415.1 Clostridia bacterium | reverse complement strand
TTCTTTTCGTCCAGCAGATGCGGCATACAATCGGCGGTGGTGCGGTAGTTGAGCAGGCCGCGCTGCTCCGTCGCCTCCTTGATCCACGCGTCGTCATAACCGTTGCCGTTGAAGATAATGCGCTTGTGCTCCCGGATCGTCTGCTTGATCATGTCGTGCAGGGCCGTTTCGAAATCGTCGGCGGCTTCCAGCTTGTCGGCGTAGCGTTTCAGGCTTTCGGCCACGGCGGCGTTGAGCATGATATTCGCGCAGGCGATGCTGTTGGAAGAACCGAGCATCCGGAACTCGAACTTATTGCCGGTAAAGGCGAAGGGAGAGGTGCGGTTGCGGTCGGTCGTGTCGCGGTTGAACTTGGGCAGTACGTGCACGCCGAGTTTCATCTGCTTCTTTTCCGCGCCCTTATACGGCGCGTCGCGCTCGATGGCGTCGAGCACGGCCGTCAGTTCGTCGCCCAAAAAGATGGAGATGACGGCGGGCGGCGCCTCGTTTGCGCCCAGCCGGTGGTCGTTGCCGGCCGTGGCTACCGAGATGCGCAGCAGATCCTGATACTCGTCCACCGCCTGGATGACGGCGCACAGGAACAGCAGGAACTGGGCGTTCTCATACGGCGTATCGCCTGGTTTGAGCAGGTTCTGGCCTTCGTCGGTATCCATCGACCAGTTGTTGTGCTTGCCGCTGCCGTTGACGCCGGCGAAGGGCTTCTCATGCAGCAGGCACACCAGCCCGTGCCGGGCGGCGACCTTCTGCATCATTTCCATTGTCAGTTGGTTGTGGTCGGTGGCGACGTTGGTCGTCGAGTAGATGGGCGCAAGCTCGTGCTGCGCGGGGGCGACTTCGTTATGTTCCGTTTTGGCCAGCACGCCGAGCTTCCACAACTCCTGATCCAGGTCCGCCATAAAAGCGGCGACGCGCGGCTTGATCGCGCCGAAGTAATGGTCGTCCATCTCCTGCCCTTTGGGCGGTTTGGCGCCGAACAGCGTGCGGCCGGTAAAGCGAAGGTCCGGCCGGGCGTCGTACATCTCTTTGGTGATCAAAAAGTATTCCTGCTCCGGGCCGACGGAGGAGCGCACGCACTTGGCGGTGGTGTTGCCGAACAGCCGCAGGATGCGCAGCGCCTGCTTGTCGAGCGCCTGCATCGAGCGCAGCAGCGGCGTTTTTTTATCCAGCGCATGCCCGCCGTAGGAACAGAAGGCCGTCGGGATGCACAGGGTATTATCCTTAATAAAGGCGTACGAGGTCGGGTCCCACGCGGTGTAGCCGCGTGCCTCAAACGTGGCGCGCAGCCCGCCCGACGGGAAGGAGGAGGCGTCCGGTTCACCCTTGATCAGCTCTTTGCCGGAAAACTCCATGATCACGCCGCCGTCGGGGGAGCGGGAGATGAAGCCGTCGTGCTTTTCGGCCGTGATGCCGGTCAGCGGCTGGAACCAATGGGTAAAATGCGTTGCGCCCTTGGCCACCGCCCAGTTCTTCATGGCTTCCGCCACGGCGTTGGCCACGTCGGTGTCCAGGTCGGCCCCTTCGTCGATGGTCTTTTTCAGCGAGGCGTATACCCGTGCGGACAGGGTCGCTTTCATGACCCGGTCGTCGAACACCATGCTGCCGAAATAATCCGATACCGTTTTCATACTGAGATGCTCCTTTCGGTTTGTTCATAAAGAGAAAGCGCCTTCCGTGCCGGTGTGACAGGGAAGACGTCTTTGCCTTCATTTACAAAATAACAATGATTCAAAAAGAGAAAGCGCCTTTGAGCCTGCAAGCCCAAAGACGCCATCGCCTTTTTCGCAGCCTATTGTACACCCTCTTTTCCGGCTTGTCAAGCCCATTTTTGCAAGTTTCGAAGAAAAAACTTGCAAAAACAGATCTTTTCGCGGCAGATTCCTATTGACAGCGGACGTTTTTTATGGTACAATCGCGCAAAGATGAGCAAAGGCGTTCATCTTTGCCGGACGACCCGGCAAAGATGGGCGGTTTTCTTTTTTTATAAGGAAGGGTGGGCCGATATGGTAAGAGAAGGAAGTGTCCGGATCCCGTCCGGCTGCGCGATTGCAGCGGTCATCTCCCGGGAGGGCAACCGCATGACGGGGGAGCAGATCATCGGGGCGATGAAGCCGATGCACGAGCGTTCGAACGGCCTGGGCGGCGGCTTTGCGGGGTACGGTATCTATCCGGAATACAAAGATCTGTATGCGATGCATTTCTTCTTTGATTGCCGCGACACGCGAAAAGCGTGCGAGGCGTTTCTGAAAGAGCATTTCGAGGTCGTCAAAGGGGAGATCATCCCCACGCGCAAAAGGCCGGAGATCACCGACGAGCCGCTGATCTGGCGGTATTTCGTCACGCCGCTGCGCTCGGTCCTGGCGGACCTGCAACTGGATGAAAAAGAGTTCGTCGCGCGTACGGTTATGAAAATCAATACCGAAATGAAAGGAACCTATGTATTTTCCAGCGGGAAAAACATGGGCACCTTTAAGGCGGTCGGTTATCCGGAGGACGTCGGCCTGTTTTACCGGCTGGACGAATATGAAGGGTACAGCTGGACGGCGCACGGGCGGTATCCGACCAATACGCCGGGCTGGTGGGGCGGCGCGCATCCGTTTACGCTGCTGGATTATTCGGTCGTCCACAACGGGGAGATCTCGTCGTACGACGCCAACCGGCGTTTTATCGAGATGTTCGGCTACAAATGCACCTTGCAGACCGACACCGAGGTCATCACCTACATCCTCGACTATCTCGTGCGCCGGCAGGGCCTGACGCTGAAAGAGGCGGCCAACGTCGTGGCCGCGCCTTTCTGGAGCACGATAGAAGGCAAAACGGATGAGTACGAAAAAAACAAACTGAAATATCTGCGCACCGTTTTCCCGAGCCTGCTGATCACGGGGCCGTTTTCCATCGTCCTCGGGTTCAGCGGCGGGCTGATGGCCCTGAACGACCGGCTGAAGCTGCGCTCCATGGTCATCGGTGAAAAGGACGACAAGGTGTTCATCGCCAGCGAAGAGGCGGCCATCCGCGCGATGGAGCCGGCCGCCGGCCATATCCGGGCGCCGTCGGGCGGCGAGCCGGTCATCATCACGGTCAAGGAGGGCGGATTCTGATGGGCCTGACGTTTGTGTATCCCGAGTTTGAGGTGGTCCGCAATCAGGACCGGTGCATCGCCTGCCGCGTGTGCGAGCGGCAATGCGCCAATGAGGTGCACGCCTTTGACGGCGAGCGCGGCCTGATGTACAGCGACGAGACCAAATGCGTCAACTGCCAGCGCTGCGTGACCCTCTGCCCGACCAGAGCGTTGAAAATTGTCAAGAGCGACTGCACGCTGCGCGAAAACGCCAACTGGCAGAACGACACGATCAAGGAAATCTACAAGCAGGCGCACAGCGGCGGCGTGCTGCTTTCGTCGATGGGCAACCCGAAACCGCTGCCGGTTTACTGGGACAGGATCCTGCTCAACGCCTCACAGGTTACCAACCCGCCGATCGACCCGCTGCGCGAGCCGATGGAAACGAGGGTCTTCCTCGGCAAAAAGCCGGAAACGGTGCGCCGGGACGCTGCCGGAAAACTGGTCTGCGAGCTGCCGCCGCAGATCGAACTGGCCATGCCGGTCATGTTTTCGGCCATGAGCTACGGCTCGATCAGCCACAACGCGCACGCCGCGCTGGCCCGCGCGGCGACGGAGCTGGGCATCCTGTACAACACCGGTGAGGGCGGGCTGCACGACGATTTTTATCAGTATGGTAAAAACACCGTCGTGCAGGTCGCCTCGGGCCGGTTCGGCGTATATGAGGACTATCTCAACGTGGGCGCCGCCATCGAGATCAAGATGGGGCAGGGCGCCAAGCCCGGCATCGGCGGGCATTTGCCGGGCACCAAGATCGTCGGCGACGTATCCCGCACCCGCATGATCCCGGAAGGGTCGGATGCGATCTCGCCGGCGCCGCACCACGATATCTATTCGATCGAGGACCTGCGTCAGCTCGTGTTCTCGCTCAAAGAGGCGACGGATTACAAAAAGCCGGTCATTGTCAAAGTGGCGGCCGTACATAACATTGCCGCCATTGCCAGCGGCATTGCCCGCAGCGGCGCCGACATCATCGCCATCGACGGGTTTCGCGGCGGTACCGGCGCCGCGCCGACGCGCATCCGCGACAACGTCGGTATCCCGATCGAGCTGGCGCTTGCGGCGGTGGATCAGCGCCTGCGGGACGAAGGGATCCGCGGCCGCGTTTCGCTGGTGGTCGGCGGCTCGATCCGCAGTGCGGCGGACGTAGTGAAGGCCATCGCCCTCGGCGCCGACGCCTGCTACGTCGCCACGGCGGCGTTGCTTGCGCTCGGCTGTCATCTCTGCCGCACCTGCCACACGGGCAAATGCAACTGGGGGATCGCCACCCAGCGTCCCGACCTGGTCAAGCGGCTGAATCCCGACATCGGGGCACAGCAGCTGGTCAATCTCATGACTGCCTGGCGGCACGAGATCATGGAGATCATGGGCGGCATGGGCATCAATTCGATCGAAGCGCTCCGCGGCAACCGGCTGATGCTGCGCGGCGTCGGTCTGCATGTGAAAGAATTGGAGATACTCGGTATCTCTCATGCGGGGGAATAAGGCTATGAAGCGTGTGTATGTCAACGAAGAATGGTGCCTCGGCTGTCACCTGTGCGAATATAACTGCGCCTTTGCCAACTCCGGCGAACGCGATATGGTGCGGGCGCTGAAAGGCAAAAAAATCTTTCCGCGCATCCACGTCGAGGGGGACGAAAAGATCACCTTCGCCGTGTCCTGCCGCCATTGCACCGACCCGATCTGCATCAAAAGCTGCATCGCCGGCGCGATCTCGAAGCAGGACGGCGTGGTGAAGATCGACCGCACCAAATGCGTCGGCTGCCTGACGTGCGTGCTCGTGTGCCCGTACGGCGCGCTGGCACCCGGAGAAAACGGTACGATGCAGAAGTGCGAGCTCTGCCTGGAAAACAGTTGCGGTGCGCCCGCCTGCGTTACCGGATGCCCGAACCGGGCCATCGTGTACGAGGAAAGGAGCGATGCGCAATGAAACGTTACGTCATCGTCGGCAACGGCACGGCGGCCGTCGGCTGTATCGAGGGGATCCGCAGCGTCGACAAAACGGGGGAGATCACCGTCGTTTCGGAGGAGAAGCACCCCGTGTACAGCCGTCCGCTGATCTCTTACTATCTGGAAAACAAAACGGACCTTGCGCGCATGAAATACCGCGGCGACGGGTTTTATGACGAGAACGGGTGCCGTGTGCTGTACGGCCGGCGCGCCGTGGCCGCGGATCCCGATCAAAAGCGCGTCACGCTCGATGACGGCGCCGTGCTGCCGTACGACAGCCTGTGTGCGGCCACGGGTTCCCGCCCGTTCGTGCCGCCGTTCGAGGGATTGGAATCGGTCCGGCACCGGTATACTTTTATGACGCTGGACGATGCGCTGGCATTGGAAAAAGCGCTGACGAAACAGACGCGGGTGCTCATCGTCGGGGCCGGGCTGATCGGGCTGAAGTGTGCGGAGGGCATCCTGGACCGGGTTGCGGACGTGACGGTGTGCGACCTGGCTGACCGGGTGCTTTCCAGCATTTTGGACGCCGACGGAGCCGCCGTGGTGCAGCGCCACCTGGAGGCCAAAGGACTCCGTCTGCTGCTTGGCGACAGCGTCATACGCTTTGACGGCGACACCGCCGTGATGAAGAGCGGCAAAACGGTGGTTTTCGACGTGCTGGTGCTCGCCGTCGGCGTGCGGGCCAACGTTGAGCTGGTCAAAAGCATGAACGGCGCGATCGACCGCGGCATACTGGTCGACGTGCATATGGCGACCGACGTGCCCGGCGTATACGCCGCCGGCGACTGCGCCGAAGGGTACGACGCGAGCATCGGCAAACCCCGCGTGCTGGCCATCCTCCCCAACGCCTATATGCAGGGCTATACGGCCGGCGTCAATATGGCGGGCGGCGCCGCGGCGTTTGACAACGCCATCCCCATGAACTCCATCGGCTTTTGCGGCCTGCACGTCATGACGGCGGGCGCGTATGACGGGGAGCAGGTTGAAGAAAAGCAGGACGGCGCGCTCAAACGGTTTTTCATCAAGGACAATCTGCTCAAAGGCTTTATCCTCATCGGGGCCGTCGAACGCGCCGGGATTTATACGGCGCTGATCCGGGACCGGGTGCCGCTGGATACGGTGGATTTCGGTTTTGCCAGAAAAACGGCATCCAATATCATATATTCTCCGCAAATACGTAGAAAAAAGTTCGGGAGTGTGGTATAATATGCTCATCCATGCAGGCGGGCTTGATCATCGTGAGATCAACCGGGCGCTGCGCGAGGCCGGGCACACCTGTACGGTGACCGGCTGCCTCGGGCAGCGGTTCATCGGCGCCGGGATGGCGGACAAGGCCATCACCGTCGAAGGTATCCCCGGCAACGCGCTCGGCGCCTACCTCAATGGCGCGGAGATTACCGTGGCCGGCAATGCGCAGGACGCCGTCGGCGATACGATGAACGGGGGCAGGATCGTCGTGCACGGTAGTATCGGCGACGCCGCCGGCTACGCGATGCGCGGCGGCTCCATCTACGTGCAGGGGGATGCGGGCTACCGTGCCGGGATTCATATGAAGGCGTACCGGGAAAAATACCCCGTCATGGTCATCGGGGGCTGCGCGGGCAGTTTTCTCGGGGAGTATCAAGCGGGCGGCCTGATCATCGTATTCGGCCTCGGGGCCGGTATGCGGCGGATCGTCGGCCGTTTTCCCTGCACGGGCATGCACGGCGGCAAAATGATCCTGCGGTCAGACTGTAAAGGTCTTGACCTTCCGGACCAGGTCGTGATCCGGCCTGCGGAAGCAGAGGACCTGCAGGAGATCGAACGCTATGCGGCGGAGTATTGCCGCCTGTTCGGCGGCGACAAAGCCGAAGTAATGGCCGGCCCCTTTACAATCATCACGCCGGACAGCCGGAACCCCTACAAGCGTCTGTACGTGGCCAACTGAAAAAAGCGGGAGGATATCATGAACTATTCCAGGGAAGAAGTCATGCAGTACGTGGCGGAGGAGGACATGAAGTTCATCCGTCTGGCTTTTTGCGACGTATTCGGCAGGCAGAAGAACATCTCCATCATGCCGGAAGAACTGCCGCGCGCCTTTGCGTACGGCATTGCCTTTGACGCTTCCGCCGTTGCGGGTTTCGGGGACGAGGCACGGTCCGATCTGCTGCTGCATCCGGATCCCGCCACGCTGACCCGGCTTCCGTGGCGGCCGGAGCACGGCAAGGTGGTGCGTATGTTCTGCACCGTCACCTATCCGGACGGCAGGCCGTTTGAATGCGATACCAGAAACCTGCTCAGGCAAGCCGTAGAGGATGCGAAGGCGGCCGGGTATACCTTCTGGTTCGGGGCGGAGCAGGAGTTTTATCTGTTCGAACCGGACGAGACCGGCCGGCCCGCCAGGATCCCGTACGACCGCGCCGGATATATGGACATGGCGCCCGGGGACAAAGGGGAGAACGTGCGGCGCGAGATCTGCCTGACGCTTGAGCAGATGGGCATCCGGCCGGAAAGCTCTCACCACGAAGAGGGTCCCGGACAGAATGAGATCGACTTTCGGTACGCCGACGCGCTGACCGCAGCGGATCACGTGATGACCTTCCAGACGGTGGTCAGGACGGTGGCGGACCGCAACGGCCTTGTGGCCGATTTTTCGGCCAAGCCGCTGGCAGACGAGCCCGGCAACGGGTTCCACATCAACGCTTCCGTCCGTCCGGACGACGCGCCGGAGACGCTGTACCGCATGATCGCGGGGGTGCTGCATCATGCAGTGCCGATGACGCTGTTTTTCAACCCGACTGAGGAGTCGTATCAACGGTTGGGCCGCAGAAAGGCGCCGCGCTACGTTTCCTGGTCGCCGGAGAACCGGTCCCAGCTGGTCCGGATCCCGGCGGCCCCGCAGGAGTATCGCCGGGCGGAGCTTCGCTCGCCCGATCCCGCGGCCAACCCGTACATCGCCTTTGCCCTCATGATCCGGGCGGGGCTGTATGGAATACAGCACCGGCTCGAGTTGCCGCCGGCGCTCAACGTCAACCTTTATAAAGCGGATGAAAAGACCGTCGCCGGTCTGGTCAGCCTGCCCGAAAACCTGCAGGCGGCCCGGGCTGCGGCCGCGGCCAGCGCTTTTATCCGTGCGCATATTCCGGCGGCTATATTGGATATTTACTGCGCGCCGTAACGGGCGAAAAATCTTTGGTAAAGGGGGGCGGGCCTTGCTTCCGGAAGAACGGGTATACAGCGCGCTGGTCGTGTCGGCTTCCGAGCCGTTCAACCGGGCGCTGCCGGATTTGTTGCCCGCCGCCTCTTTTTCCCCGGTCAAGGTGGCGGGCGGCGTCGGCATAGCCAAGCGCATCCTGGCCGAGCGGGACTTTGATTTTGTCATCGTCAACGCCCCGCTGCCGGACGACGTCGGCGTGCGTTTTGCCATTGATACGGCTGATCTGTGCAGCACGGTCGTGCTGTTCCTGATCAAAGCGGAGCAGTACGACAAAGTCGGCGATAAATTGATGGAGCACGGCGTGTTCCTGATGCAAAAACCGTTTTCGCGCGCGGCCTTCGGCTTTGCGGCGGATTGGCTTATCAGCGCCCGCGAGCGGCTGCGCAAAACCGAGAAAAAGACCCTTTCCATAGAGGAAAAGATGAACGAGATCCGGCTGGTCAACCGCGCCAAGTGGCTGCTGATCAGCGAGCTGAAAATGACCGAGCCGGACGCCCATCGTTACATAGAAAAGCAGGCGATGGACCGCTGCGTGCCCAAGCGCCGGATCGCGGAAGAGATCATCCAGACGTACACGTAACGCCTTCCGTCCGCGGCAGACGCTGCGGCAGGAATAAACGAAACAGGCAGAGCCGCGGCTCTGCCTGTTTCCCGTTGAGAAGCGTTCCGGCCCACGGGATCAGCGTGGGAAAAAGCCTGACGTCGATCTTGCCGGCGGAGAACGAAGCGGGGACCCGGACGTCGCACGTATTGCCGCCGGCCGTCCACGCCTCATAATATCCGGCGGAAAGGTACACCGCCATCGACAGGGGCTTTGAGAAAAACGTCAGGCAGTCGTACAGCGCGCGCCTGTCGTCGGCAGAAATCTTCGGCGCCCGGCGCGGCAGACGTGCCGTTGAAATCTTCCCGATTGTGTGGTATATTGGATAAAACCAAAGCAAAAAGGGGGAAACGGAATGAACGTGGTGAAAACGACGCTCGGCCGGCTGGCGCTGTATGCTCTTTTGCTGGCGGTCAATATCATCCCGTGCGCGAGCATCCTTCCCGATAAGTTTCCGACGCGCAACGTTTCCACGCTCTATCTGCTGATCCTTTCCGCCTGCCTGATCCGATATTATTCTTACCGGGTGTCGAGCGATGGGGCGCTGCCGTTCATGATGAAGTCTCTTTCCTGGATGGCGTTCCTTTTGCTGCTGCTGCGCGGCGTCAAATACAGTGTGTTTGCCGGGGTGGCGGTATTGGCGCGCCACACCTGGTATGCTTATTATGTGCCCATGTTGCTGCTGCCGCTGTCTTTCTTTTATATTTCTCTGCTGGTCTCGCCGAAGGGCGACGCGCGGCTCCCGAAAAAATGGCTCTGGCCGGCGGCGGTCACCGCCGTTTTTATCCTGCTGGTTTTGACAAACGACCTGCATCAGCTGGTTTTTCGCTTTCAGCCCGGTTTTGTCAACTGGGACGGGGCGTATTCCTACGGGTGGCTGTTTTACGTCGTTACCGCGTGGCAATACGCGCTGTATCCGGCGGCGGTCCTGCTCCTCGTGTTCAAATGCCGCATCGGCAGCGCCAAAAAGTACGCCTGGCTGACGGTGATCCCGTTTTCCATCGGCATTGCCATGAGCGTGCTGCTGATGACGGGGCGGATGCCGCGGATCAACGGATCGTACATCATCGAGTTCCCCGAAGCGCTGATCTTTATGGTGACGGGGGTGCTGGAATGCTGCATACAGCTCGGTCTGATCCCGACCAACAAGGGGTACGGCAAACTGTTCAGGCTCTTTTCCTTTTCCGCCCAGATCACGGACCGGGAGGGGACGCCGGTTTATTTGTCCCGTTCCGCCGTTCCGTTGACGGCGGCGCAGTTTGCCGCGCCGGACGGCGCGCACGTCGGCGAGCATACGGTGCAGCATAAAATGGAGGTCCCCGGCGGGTTCGGCTTCTGGCAGGACGACCTGACCGAGCTGGACCGTTTGAACAGGGAACTGGCCGAGGCAAAGGAGGGCCTGGCGCAGGAGGCGGAGCTGATCCGCCTGCGCAACGAGCTGAAGGAAAAACAAATCAAGATCGAACAGCGGTCCAAAATGTACGATAGGATCGCCAGGCGCACCTGGCGGCAGTCGCAGGCGATCTCCCATATGGCGGAAACGGCGCGGAAAGCAGCCGATCCGGCGGTCAAGGAGACCTGCCGGCGGCATATCACGCTGCTTGCCGCTTATATAAAACGCTTTGCGAACCTGATGTTGCTGTCCTATGAAAGCAGGACCATCGAAACCGGCGAGCTGGGCCTTTCTTTTTCGGAGGTGCTCCGGTATCTGAACTTTTCCGGCGTACCGGGCGAACTGTTCCGCACGGCGGACGGCGCCGTGTCTGCGGAGGCGGCCCTCGCCGTCTTTGAGGCGTTCGGAACGCTGCTGACGGAAAATCTTTCCTCTCTTCGCGGGGTGTTCGTCAACCTGTCCAGAAAAGAAAGCGTTGTATGCAAACTGACGTTGGAACAGCTGCGCACATCCCTGCCCGAAGAGGAGAACCGGGGGCTGGCCCGCGCCGGCGTGCGTACCGAGGCCGTTCGGGAGGATGACGTGACCTACGTCGGTTTCACGCTGCCTGAAAGGGGGCGGGCCGTATGACGTCCCTGTTGACGCTGTCCGAGCTGACGCGCTCGTACTTTTCGTTGTGGGCGCTGCTTCTCTGTCTGGTCTGCATTTTCGGCATCGTTCTTTCCGTCACGCAAAAACGGTACCGCCCGGCCGTCTTTGCTTTGCCTGCGTTTGCGTGCGGTTATTTGTTGTGGCAGGTACTGTTCGACCTGCACCTGTTCGGCGGCACGGAAGGCGCCTCCGCCGTCAGCCGGAAGCTGGGCGGCCTGCCCTGGCTCTGGTGCCCGGCTGCCCTTTCGGTGCTGACGGCCGCAGCGCTGTGGATCCTGCTTTCGGTGATCCGTGACGAAAAACGGAGCGTTACGCCGACCGCCGTCAAACATTGTCTGGACCAGATGCCCTGCGGCGTGTGCTGCTGGCGCGACAGCGGAAGAGTGCTGTTTTCCAACATCTGCATGAACCGGCTGTGCATCGCCGTCACGGGCAGCCCGCTGCTCAACGGCAACCAGTTTTATCAGGCGGCGGCGGGCGGGATCCTGACCGTCGGAGAAAAGATATGGCGCTTTACCTGCCGCGAGATTCTTTTTGACGGCGAGCGGCTGCACGAGATGATCGCTTCGGACGTGACGGCCGAATACACCGAAACGCAGGTGCTTGAAAAGGATAAGGCGGAACTGTCCCGTCTGAACCGAGAACTCAGGGAATATACTCTGAGCATCGACGACGCCGTGCGCCGGCAGGAGATTTTGCAGGCCAAGGTGAACATCCACGATGAAATGAATCGGCTGATGCTTTCCACCATGGCGGCGGACGGCGAGGACGCGGCGGCGCTGGATCCGATTTTCGCGTTGTGGGAGCAAAATGCCCTGCTTGTGTGTATGGAAGCGGACGAAGTGGCGGATACCAAGGCGGCGGCCCGTATTGAGAAGCTGGCCGAGGCGCTGAAAATCCGCCTGATATGGCGCGGCACCCTGCCGGCGGCCTTATCCGAAAAACAGCGGAGCCTGTTTTTCTCCGCCGCGCAGGAGGCAATCGCAAACGCCGCCAAGCACGCGCAGGCGAAAACGATGGAGATATCGTTTCAGCAGACCGGAGCCTCTTTCTCCTGCTTTTTTACTAACGATGGGCGGATCCCGGACGGTGAGGTGCGTTTTACGGGCGGACTTGCCAACCTGGCACTGCTGGCGGCCAAGCAGGGCGCCCGCATTTGCGTGCATACCGACGGAACCTTTTCGCTTTCCCTGCAATTCCCCGAAAATCAGCCGAACGGATGACGCGAGGACCGCTGCGGGGGACACCATAAAACAGGGGGAGAAAGGCGGCAGCCGGGCGGTTTTGCTTGCCGAACGGTTGGAACCGTACTGGAAAGACATTCAGGCATACGAACACGGCGGCTTTTGGGCGCGCCTACGTGTTCAGATTAAATACACTTTCCGCGACCGCAGCGCCGAATGCGACGTGCCGAAATACGTCCTGCAAGCCATCGTGGACGATATGCTCCCGGATATCCGCGCTTTCTTTGAATCCGAAGAAGGCAAGCGCGAGTTTGAAGAGTGGAAGGCGCATCGGGAAATGAAAACAAATGAAAATGGGCATCAAACATTAAAATCAACTCACAAAGGAAAGGAGGGCAACTGAATTGTTGGAAGAATTGAATCACTCTGGATATATTGAATT
>JAFWVC010000003.1 GCA_017518415.1 Clostridia bacterium | reverse complement strand
CGTTTGTGTGCCAAACGTCGAAAAAAAGTGAAATCTTTTGCCTTGCGGCAAAAGGTGAAATCTTCGGGCTTCGCTCTCAGGTGAAATCGATCGCTGACGCGTTCGGTGAAATGAAATCCACCCACCCGCCGTCGAGGCGGATTTCACTGCCCGTAGGGCAATTTCACCGCCGCAGGCGATTTCACCCACCCTGAAAGGGTGGATTTCGTTGCCGACTGTCCTTTAGAACAGTCGGCAGACCCCGGTGTTTTTTTATTCCGTTTCGACGGCGGCTGAGATATTTCGCTCCGGATCGGTAGAATAGAGGAGAAGGCGCCTGCCGCACGCAGCGTTCGAGCGTTTCTTCGTTTTTTCTGCCGGGTGCGGCGCGGCACGGTGTTGACAAGCGACTGCTTGCGGTGTAAAATAAAACGGATAGTTGCTTAAACGTGCCCGTATGGCGAAAGTTGAAACGGGGGGATATCATAGCATGAGTACGGAGCAAACGAATCTGGACCGGGAAGTCGCGGTCAATCAGGTGCTGCAATCTTTGGATGACGAGATTCTTTTGTTGGATGACAACGCGGATGATTTTGTGCTGGAGACGGTACCGGCCGGTTTGTCACCGGAGGATCTGGCCGGTGCGGTATCATTGGAACCAGCGCAGCCGCGGCCGGCCGCTGCTTCCGAACAGCCGAAGAAAAAAGGCCGGGTGGGGCGGATCATCCGCCGCTCGCTGGCCAGTATCGGCACGCTACTGCTGCTGACGGTGACGGGGCGGATCATCCGCCGCTCGCTGGCCAGTATCGGCATGCTACTGTTGCTGACGGTGGCGCTGGTGTTTGGCGCCGTGACGGTGGTGTGCATCGGGCCGTCCGAGGCGGCGCGGGATCTGTTCGTGAGCACCATGATGGAGACCAGCGCCTTGAAGTTTATACCGCGCATCTATTTCTCCGAAGAACAGGTCAACCAGATCCTCGCAGCTAATACCGCCCGGGAGATCGACGACATCTCCACCGGTGAAAAGGTGGTCGTACCGCCGCCCGATCAACCGGATATACAGGAACTGATCATCGAAAACGTCAGCGGCCCGACCTTCATCGGCAAGATGATGATCGTGCGCGATCCGTCCCGGCTGTTTGTGGCCAGCATCCCCACCTATTCAAAGGATAAACTGGGCGAGCTGCTGCGGAAAATGGTCGAGCGCACCGGCGCGACGGCCGGCATCAACGGCGGCGGTTTTTCCGACCCCGGCGGATACGGCAAGGGCGGCATGCCGTCCGGCATCGTGATCGAAAACGGTAAGCTCCGTCTCGGCGAATATACCAAGGCGGTCATCGCCGGCTTTACATACGAGAACAAACTGATCGTCGGCACGATGACGGGCAAGCAGGCCATTCAACTCGGCGTGCGCGACGCGCTCAGCTACGGTCCGGCCTTTGTCATCGACGGGGAGATCGTGCCCATCACCGGCACCGGCGGCGGGTTGAATCCGCGCACAGCCATCGGTCAGCGGGCCGACGGGGCGGTGCTGCTGCTGGTTATCGACGGCCGCCAGCCGGACAGTCTGGGCGCCTCCCTGCGGGACGTGCAGGACCTGATGGTGCAGTACGGCGCCGTCAACGCCGCCAATATGGACGGCGGCTCCTCGGCGACCATGATCTATAACGGCGAGCTGATCAATCACCTTTCCATTATCGGTGAGCGGTACATCCCCACCGGCTGGATGGTGCGATAAGGAGGCTGCCATGAAGAAGAAACGGACCTGGTTTTGGAAGATTTTCTGGATCCTGACGCTGCTTGCCATGGCCGGCATCTGCGTTGCCTTATCGCTGCTGTGGCAGTATTTGGAACAGTATCAGGCGGCGCTGCCCACCAACCTGGCCGACCGGGTGCTGCAAGCGTATCAGCAGGGCCGGACGGAAGAACTGATCTCTTACTCGAGCCTGCTGCCGGAAAGCCTGCGGGACCCGGACGACTTCCGCGCTTATCTGAAGGAATCCGTCGCGACGGATGAACTGTTCTACTATGAAGTGTCGACCTCCAAGGATACGGATAAGATCTACGAGATCCGCACCAAAAAGCAGAAGATCGCGCGCATGACACTGTCGCCCACCGGCAACCAGATGCCGGGCGGGTTTACCGAATACGCCGTTGCGCAGTTGGAGGAGTATCCGCTGTATTCGTACAGCTTCACGGTGCCGTCTTCGGTCCGGCTGCTGCTCAACGGCAAGCCGTTGGATGAAAAGTACCGTACCGGTCAGCAGGAAATCGGCAAACCCTTTACCGAGCTGGATACCCATTATACCGTTGACACGTATGAGATCGAGGATCTGTTTTATCTCACCGACGTGAAGGCGGAGACGGACGAAGGCGTTGTCGCCGCGGTCGAATGGGATAAGCCGGCGCATACCGTCACGTGCACCATCGCGCCTACCGCGGAACTGCAGGAGCAGGTGCAGCAGTTTGCGCAGACCTTCCTGAAACCGTATATGGTGTTCGCCACCCAGTATTACGGTCCCCGCAAGCCGGTTCTGGCGCTGTTGTACCCCGGTTCCCGGTTTGAAGAGTTGGTGAAAGAATACCGCAACAACTGGGGCCACGAATATACCAAGGACCGGTACGAAGGGCTGGAAATCAGCCCGGTCACCGTTTATTCCGGGCAGGATTTCGAGTGCCGCGTGACGGTTGATTACATCATTACCGTCGGCAGGAAGGAAAAATCCTTCCCGTTTGATCAGGTGTTCTATATCACCAACCGCAACGGGGAGATGCAGCTGCTGTCCATGCTGCCGCCGGCGCAGGAGGAGACGCCGCCGGAGAATCCGGAGGATCCCGACGCGGCGGAAAACTCCGCCGCCGACACCGGCGCGCCGGAAACATAAAAACTTTTCCGGCCGCCGGCCGGTCTATGCGCCCGTGGCGGAACTGGCAGACGCGCCGGATTTAGGATCCGGTCCGAGAGGGTGCAGGTTCGATCCCTGTCGGGCGCACCAAACTCAAGAAATCCGAACCGGATTCTCCAGATTGGAGACGGGTTCGGATTTCTTCTTTTCTTCTCTTATGATTTCTTTCCCAACGGAGCTCCTGTTCGCAAAGAATCAAAACCGAGAGGCCCGAGGAAAAAGAAAAAATATGATGATTCATCTTAGACGGGAGCCTCTCCAGGCAAGTTAAAAACCAATAATAAAAAGATATTGAAAGGATGATTTTTAGATAAAAAAACATATTACTGACGCAAAAACCGGAATCGCTTACACACTTCACGGCGAATACTAT
>JAFWVC010000039.1 GCA_017518415.1 Clostridia bacterium | reverse complement strand
CCCCGACGACGCAGAGGTTGCCGCTGCCGGCCGCCAGCAGGCTGATCAGCCGGTATTGGGCGTAGTTGGTGTCCTGATACTCGTCCACCATCAGGTACCGGAAGCGGCGCTGATAGGTTTCCCGCACGTCATCGGCGGTTTTCAGCAGCCGCACGGCATTGAGCAGCAGGTCGTCAAAATCCATGGCGTCGGCCTGCCGCAGCCGGTTCTGGTACAGCTGATACAGCTGGGCGACACGGCGCAGCCGGAAGTCCGCCCCCACCCGGTCGGCATAGGCGTCGGGCAGCAGCAGTTGATCCTTTGCCCGACCGATCTCATGGAGCACAGCCTTGGGCGTCATTGACTCTATGCCCAGTTCTTTGATGCACTCCTTCATCAGGCGCGCGCTGTCGTCGCCGTCATAGATGGAAAAACGGCGGCTGTACCCCAACCGCTCCCCGTATTCCCGCATCATGCGGGCGCAAAAGGAGTGGAAGGTGGAGGCTACCACGTCCCGCCCCTGCGGGCCCAGCATCCGTTCCAGCCGGTCCTTCAGTTCCCCGGCCGCCTTGTTGGTAAAGGTGATGGTCAGGATACGGTACGGCGGGCAGGGCTGCTCGGCGCACAGCGCCGCGGCCTGCTCATCCACCGGGCGCTCCCCGGCGGCGCAGGCGCGCAGCAGGGCGCGCTGCTCCTCGGTATACACGGGATCGGTATCGGACGAATAGGCGCGCCCGTATTTGACCAGCAGCGCCGCGCGGTTGACCAGCACCGTCGTTTTGCCGCTGCCGGCCCCGGCCAGAATCAGCAGCGGCCCTTCGGTACAGGTGACCGCCTGCCGCTGGCAGTCGTTCATCCGGGCAAAATCCCGGTCGATCACGGCGCGCCGCAGCGCAGCGTCAGCCGATCCGCTCATGGGCGGTCCTCCTCTCAAAACAAAGCGGGGCCGGGCTTTCGCCCCTGCCCCGCGGGTCCAAACGTCCTGCCTTCGGCCACAGCGGCCGTTATCCGAACAGAGCCAGCAGCACGCCGGCCGCCACGGCCGAGCCCAACACGCCGGCCACGTTGGGCCCCATGGCGTGCATGAGCAAAAAGTTCTGCGGGTTTTCCTGCTGGCCGACTTTTTGGGATACGCGCGCGGCCATCGGCACGGCCGACACGCCGGCGGACCCGATCAGCGGGTTGACCTTGCCGCCGGTGACCAGATACATCAGCTTGCCCAGCAACACGCCGCCGGCGGTGCCCACGCTGAACGCGATGAGCCCCAGCACGATGATCAGCACCGTTTTCGGCTGCAAAAAGACGTACGCATTGGCGGTGGCGCCCACCGTCACGCCCAAAAAGATGGTCACGATATTCATCAGTTCATTCTGCGCAGTCTTATTGATGCGTTCCACCACGCCGCTCTCACGGAACAGGTTGCCCAGCATCAGCATTCCGATCAGCGGGGCCGCGCTCGGCAGCAGCAGCACGCAGATCAGCGTGACCAAAATCGGGAACAGGATCCGCTCCGTTTTGGATACGGGGCGCAGCTGCTGCATGACGACTGCCCGCTCCTTCCTGGTGGTCAGCAGTTTCATGATCGGCGGCTGAATGACCGGCACCAGCGCCATGTAGGAATACGCCGCCACCGCAATAGCGCCCAACAAATGCGGCGCGAGCTTGCTCGTCAGATAAATGGCGGTCGGCCCGTCGGCTCCGCCGATAATGGCGATGGAGGCCGCCTCTTTCAAATCGAAGGTGATATCGATCTGCCCGAAGACCGGCGCAAGCACCGGTTCCAGCAGACCCAGCGCCCGGGCGCCGAAGAAGGTGAAGAAGATACCCAGCTGCGCCGCGGCACCGAGCAAAAAGCTCTTCGGGTTGGACAACAGCGGTCCGAAATCCGTCATACAGCCGATGCCCAGAAAGATCAGCGGCGGATAGATGCCGAACTTGACGCCCTGATACAGGTACCACATCAGCCCGCCGGTCTCAAAATGCTGCCAGTAATACTGGCCGCCCTGTTCCAACACCGGATATACCTGGTCAAAAATCCCCTGTTGAAAATGCTCCAGCTCTTCCGCCGTCAGCGGCACGAGCATATTCTGCTGCGGATCCATAATGCCGGACAGCGGCAGGTTGACCAGCAGCATACCGAAGGCGATCGGCAGCAGCAGCAGCGGTTCGTACTGCTTTTTTACGGCCAAATAGATCAGCACCAGCGCCACCGCGATCATGATCAGGTTCTTCCAGCCCCCGCCGGAAAAATTGAGCAGCCTGGCCAGCCCAGATTCGTTCCATAATTTGAGAAGGGAATCCCAAAATGCACCCATGCTCGGCTATCTCCTCTCTGTCTTCAAAACGGACGGGTCTGTTCCAACAGCCCGGCCTGCGCCCAGGTCGGATGCTGCCCGGAAGAGGCAGCCGGCACGACACGGCGCACCTGATAGTGCACGCCCTCCGGCTCCATAGCGGCCACAGCCCCCGCGATCACCGCCGCGATCTCCGGCGAGACGCCATGAGGGCCCGCCGCAGCGGGCGACGGAACGGCAGCAGGCGCCGCCGGGGCGGCGGCCGGCTTCGGCGCCCGGTGCATCAGCAGGCCGAACAATTTGAATACCAACGTCAGCAGCAGCAGTACCGAAAACACCACCGCCATACCGATCAGCGTCGTCAACCCGGCGCCGGAAAAAATATCGGAGGCCGTCTCCCCCGCGCCGTTTTGCGCCGCGGTATAAACGCCTTGCCATATCATGGTCAGAAACCCCTTTTCCTGGATTGTCCGCTGCCGTTAAAACAGGCACGGCAGCCTATTCAGTATACACTTTTCCGCCGGAAAAAGCAATCTTCTTTTTACTCTTCCGGCGGCTTTTTTTGCTCACAATGCGCGGCGTAAGGGCAGCCCGCGCAGCCGCCGCAGCCGCTCTTCCCTTTTTTGCGCCGCAGCCGCGCCCACAGCAGCGCCCCGGTAAACAGCAGCGCCAACCCGGCCAGAACCGCTATATCCGCGTACGTCATACCGAATCCTTTCCCGCACGGCGGTATAAAAAAGCCGCCGGCGCGTCCATACTGTGTGCAAAGGAGAGGTGCGCATGAAACATCCCGAATTTCTGCCGAAAGGCTGCCGCATCCGGGCCGGCTGCATAGCCTGCGCGGTGCTGAGCGTCCGGCTTTTATCCGTATGGTGGCAGCTGTGGCTGCTGGCCCGTTACCGCCCGGAAGCGGAACCGGCCACCCTGCTGCAAGGCCTGCGGCAACACGGCGTGACAGCGTTGGTCATCCCGCTGGCGGCAGCCGCAGCCCGGTGGCTGCTGACCGCGCCGCTCACACCCGGTCTGCGGCGGTATTATCTGCTGCTGCGGCAGCGGCAACAGACGGTACCGTGGCAGACCGTCCTCTGCTGCTACCGTCCGGGCCGTTACGGCGCCGCCCTGCGGCTGGCCCTTTGTACCGGTGCGCTGCGCGTGGCCGCGGCGGCGGTGTGTCTGTTGCCGGCGGCGGTATTGCTCGGACTCGGTGCGCACACGGGTGCCGGCAGCGCCCTGCAGCAAACGCTGCGGCTGCTCTCTCTCGTATGCGGTGTGCTGGCCATCGCGGTCGGCCTGGCGGCAGCCGGCCTGTTTATGCTGCGTTACGCGCCGGCGCCTTATCTGCTCCGAAGGCAGGCGGGCCGGGCGCTGCGGCAGGCCCGGCGGCTCAGCCGGGGGCACCGGGAGCTCTGGCTGCGCGCCTATCTGCGCAGTTTTCCGCTGCTGATCGGCTGCGGATTGATCTTGCCGTATTTCTGGTGTGCGCCGGCTTTGGGCATGCGCCTGGCCGGCGCCATGCTGCTCAATAATCGAGCAGCAGCGGACAATGATGCCGCCGGGCAAATTGCAGCGCCCGGCACACGTGAGTATAGGCACGCCGCGCCGCCTCTTCAAAAGAATCGCCGTCTACCGGCAGCGGCTCGCCGGCGGTTTCGGGCGTCAGCCGCCACATTGCGCTTCCCAGCGCCGTCAGTTCCCGCCAAAGAGAACCGACCGCGCTGACCGTCATCTCGATCTCCCCGGATGGGTCGGGCCCGGTGATCAGCAGATCCTCCTCCACCGGCAGCCACAAATCGGCGCTGCGGCACAGCGACGGATAGCGGGATGCGTACCCCGGCTGCTGCGCCGCCTGCCAGACCGGCCATTGTTCAAACCGCTCCATCCATCCCGGGCCGGTATCGGTCAGCGCGGCGCCCTGCTCCTGCGCAAGGGCGCACAGCACCAGCGCATACCAGCCGGCCCAGGTCGGCTCCGTCGTGAGCGCAGGCAGGTCGGCGGCCTCTTCCCAGTAGATCTCCTGGTCGATCTGATCCCCGGCGCCGGCGGCGATGGTGTCGCGCCAGGCGCACACCGCCGGCAGCACGTCCGCCGCGGACGGGGCGTCCCCCGCCTCGTCCGGCCGGGTGTAAAACCGGGTCAGCGGCCCGGCAAACAGTTTCAGTTCCATATCCGTCCTCCGTTTATCGGCGGGAAGGCCCGGCCCAATCCAGCCTCTCGCGCGCAATGAGCATCGCCCGCACCGGGGATGCCTCCGCCCCCTGCACCGCCAGCGGCGGCGCAAGCAAAAAGTACCGGTCCGGCGCGGCGCCGGACAGATCCAGCCCTTCCAGCAGGGCCGTGCCGGCGCCCAGCAGCGTCCGGTGCACCTCCAGGGTGTACGGCTCCTGCGCGATGGAGGGCCCTTCGCATCCCAGCAGCAGCAATCCCGCGCCGGAGAGCACAAAGGCCGCCGAAGGGCTCAGCAGCGCCTGCCCTTTGAGCAGCAGCCACTGCATACTTCCCGTGCGGGCCAGCAGATCTTCCGCCTGCCGGCCGGTCATCACCCCGTCGAACGGCACGACGGCACATTCGCCCAGAAAGACCTCCGAGGTCAGCTCGCAGACGCCCGGCATGTCAGGCAGGGCATGTGCCGGCGCATCCAGATGCGTGCCTGTATGCAGGCAGGCATACAGGGCCGAGGTGGTAAAATCATCCCCCGTATCCAGCGAAGAAAGGCGTTCCAGCCGGGGCGGCGGATCGCCGGGATACAGCGGCGCCGTCAGCAAAGGACGCGAAATGTCAATCACACGCATCAGCGTTCTCCTCCTTCTGCATTTGTTCGACCCGCCGGCAAAAAGCGTACAGGTCCGCCATAGTTTCCAGCGTGCCGGCCTGCCCGCGCAGATACGCAGCCCCGCGCAGCCCCCGCACATACCACGAGGCGTGCTTGCGCGCCTCCCGCAAAGCGGTGCGCTGCCCCTTTTCCGCGGCGGCCAGCTCCACCTGCCGGCACAGCATGTCCATACGCTGCTCCACCGTCGGCACCGGCGGGGCCGGCTGTTCCGTCAGAGCGGCCCGGATCTCGGCAAAAATCCACGGGTTGCCCAGCGCCGCCCGGCCGACCATCACCAGATCGCACCCTGTCTGACGCAGCATCCGCTGCGCGGCGGCGGCCGACGTCACGTCCCCGTTGCCGATGACCGGGATATCCAGCGCCGCCTTGACCTGCCGGATGCACTCCCAATCCGCCGGCGGCGCGTACATTTGCTCACGCGTGCGGCCGTGCACCGTCACGGCGGCGGCGCCGCCGGCCTGGCAGGCCAGCGCCACTTCGACGGCGTTGGCCGTTTCGGCCGAATAGCCCTTGCGCATCTTGACCGTTACGGGCACCGGCACGGCGGCCGTAACGGCGGCCACAATACGCCGGCACAGTTCCGGCTGACGCATCAGAGCGCTGCCGCAGCGGTTGCCGGCGATCTTCGGCGCCGGGCAGCCCATGTTGATATCGATAAAATCCGGCTGCACCTGCATGACCAGCTCCGCGGCTGCCGCCATCACGTCGGGGTCGTCCCCGAACAACTGCACGCCGGCCGGCCGGGCGCAGGCGTCCAGCTGCATAAGCGCGGCGCTTTTGCGGTCGCCGAAGGTCAGGCCCTTGCAGCTGACCATCTCGCTGACGCACAGCACGGCGCCCTGCTGCATACATACACGCCGAAAAGCCCGGTCGGCGACGCCGGCCATGGGGGCCAGCGCCGCGCCGGGCGCTACTTCTGTTTTGCCGATGCGCATCATTGCAGAGTAACCGTCAGGAAATACCCGGTGTCGCCGTACCAGACCCACACGTGATCGGCCGCTTCCGCCTCGACGAGGATTTCCGCCGGCACCGACGCACCGGCCGAATAGCCGGACACGTCCACCCGCGCGTACAACTGCTCCGCCGTAATCTGGTCCAGCATGTCGGCCGGACCGCACAGCTTGACCTTGAACCGCTCGGTAGGCACGGTGAAGTTCTTGTCTGCCGAGGCGCCGACAAACTCGACGTGTTCCTCGTCCAGTTCGACCGTAAAGGTCCTGATCTCATAATCGGACAGGTCCAGCGTCACCGTCACATCGGCCGATCCGGTTTCAAGCCGGACCGTGTCGGGAATCGGCAGTGTAAACGTGTGCTCGACCTTCCCCGGCAGCAGCTTTTGCAGGTCCAGCACCAGCATGTCGGCAATGTCCTTCTCCGTCTTTTCCAGCAGGGAGGCGCTGCCGGTCAGCGTCACGCAGGACGCCGACTGCACGAGCGTCCCTTTGATCTGCTCTTCCAAACCGGCCGGCACGTTTTGCAGCTGGCAGTTCAGCGGCACTTCTTTTTGCGTCAGCACGGGAACGGTCACGTTCAGCGTACCGGCCGGCAAGCCCGAGATGCTGCACGCCGAAATGTCCACCGGCGCGCCGCCGGCGTCGGTCGCGACCAGGCCGGTACTGAAAATGCGGTCCGCCGCGATGGGCTCATCCGAGGCCACGCGTGCGACGATGGAGCGGATGCGCGAAAGCGTCTCCTTCGGGCCTTCCAGCGTCAGCATGCCGTTCTGCACGGCGCTGCTTT
>JAFWVC010000038.1 GCA_017518415.1 Clostridia bacterium | reverse complement strand
CCGCGCGATCGGCACGATCAGAGACAGGTCGGGGCTGGTGACGCCGGTTTCCCATTTGGAAACGGTCTGATAGGCGACGCCGAGGCAGGCGGCCAGTTCGTCCTGCGTCATATCCCGCGCTTTGCGCAGCTCTTTGATTTTTTCGCCGATGGTTTTCATGGATGTTTCACCCCTTGTAAAAGGTAAGCGGGCCCTGCTTTCATACCCAGTATACCACAAAGGAACGGCCGTGCCAATCACGCGTTTTTTGAGAAAAACTCGCCCGGCAGGCGAAAAAAGCCGGAAAAAGCGTTACGCCGTGACGCAAAACAAGCGGCGATACCCGATATCGCCGCTTGTTTGTGCCGGTATGGTGCAGGTTCAGGCCTTCCACAAGCCGTGCAGGTTGCAATAGGCGTACACGGCCTCCACCTCGTCCCCGTCGCACAAAGCGAAGACGGCCTGCGGCGCCCGGCCCGGTTGCAGCGCCTTGCGCTGGTTGCCGAACCTGGTCTGCACCGCGATCCACTCGATAAAATGCTCCGGCGCCATCGGATGCTCCGCCGAGCCGACCGTCACGGTCAACTTGCCGTCCGCCGCCTGGTACACGGGCACGTGCTTTTCGGGCGACGCGTCCGTCGTGCCGGGCACGATCTCCTGCATCGGCCGGCCGCAGCACACCAGCGGCACGCCGGTCTTTTTGACGATGGCGACCATCTGCCCGCAAACGGGGCAACGATAAAACTGCATTTCCATCTGAACGTCCTCCTTATTTTTTCCCGGCCTGCGGCGCGGGTTTTTTACCGGATTGCTTACCCGCCGGTCAGCGTACGGGTGTGCGGAAAGGGAATTACGCCTCGGTCAGCACGGCGGCGATGAGCGGGGCGGCCGTGGGCGGCGCGGCGCCGAAGCGCAGCGCGCCGGTCAGCTTGGCGGCCGCTTCGGCGGCGGCGTCCGGCCGATCGGTCAGCAGCACGGCGAGCGGTTCGCCTTTTTGTACGGCGTTCCCCGGCTTTTTGCGCAGCAGGATACCGGCCGCGGGGTCGATTGCGTCGCCGCGGGTGCGCCGGCCGGCGCCGAGCAGCATCGCGGCCAGGCCGATCTGTTCGGTATCGACCGCCAGCAGGTACCCGCTCTGCGGGGCCGGCACCTCGATGCGGCAGGCGGCCTGCGGCAGGCGGGAGGGGTCGTCTATGCAGCGTACGTCGCCGCCCTGCGCGGCGCACAGTTGACGCAGTTTTTCCAAAGCGGAGCCGTCCGCCAGGGCGGCGGTCACCCGCTGTTCAGCCTGTTCGCGGGGCAAGCCGAGGCTCAAACCGACCATCAGCCCGGCCAGCGTGACGCACAGCGCGCGCAGATCCGCCGGGCCGCCGCCCCGCAGTACCTCGACGGCCTCCGCCACCTCGACGGCGTTGCCGACGGCATAGCCGAGCGGCCGGTCCATATCCGATAAAACCGCGGCGCAGCGGCGGCCGGCCCGCTTGCCGATGCGCAGCATCTGCAGGGCCAGCTGTTCCGCTTCCCGCCGGGTTTTCATAAACGCGCCGCTGCCGAACTTGACGTCCAGCACGATGCCGCGGCAGCCGGCGGCGATTTTTTTGCTCATGATGCTGGAGGCGATCAGCGGCAGGCTCTGCACCGTGGCCGTGACGTCCCGCAGGGCGTACATCTTTTTGTCGGCGGGCGCCAGCCGGCCGGTTTGCCCCGCCACGCACAGGCCGATGCGGCGGGTCTGCACGATCGCCTGCCGCGGCGTCAAAGAGGTGCGAAACCCCGGGATGGCCTCCAGCTTGTCGATGGTGCCGCCGGTGTGGCCCAGCCCGCGGCCGGACATTTTGCATACCGGCACGCCGCAGGCGGCCGCCGCCGGCGCGACGATCAGCGTGGTTTTGTCGCCCACGCCGCCGGTCGAGTGCTTATCCACCGGTACGCCGGGCAGCGAGGACAGGTCCAGCCTGTCGCCGGAGGCGGCCATGGCCAGCGTCAGGTCGGCCGTTTCCCGGGCGGTCATACCGCGCAGGCAGATCGCCATGAGCAGGGCGGCGGCCTGATAGTCCGGAATATCGCCGGCGGTGAAACCCCGCACAAAAAAGGATATTTGCTCCCGGGTCAGCGCCCGGCCGCTGCGTTTGGCCTGGATGATCTCATACATCGTCATGACAATGCCTCCGGCCCGAAACCTTTGGGCAGCAGGTCGCCCAGGCGGTAGGCACCGTCCCGCAGGAGAATCTGCATATCGGGCCCGCCGAACTCATACAGTACCTGGCGGCAGCTGCCGCAGGGCGGCGTGCAGCGCCCGGTATCGCCCGCCGGGCCGCCGGTGACGGCCAGGGCGACAAAGCGGCGCGCCCCGTCGCTGACCGCCCGGAAGGCGGCGACCCGTTCGGCGCAGACGGTCAGAGAATAAGAAGCGTTTTCAATATTGCAGCCGGTGTAGACCCGGCCGTTATCGCATAACAAAGCGGCCCCCACCGCAAAGCCGGACTAAGGCGCGTACGCGCGGGCAGCGGCCTCGGCGGCCAGCGCCATCAAATCTGGTTGCTGCACGGATCATCCCTCCTTTTTTTCAGTATATCATACAAAAACAGAGGTGACAAGTGTTGACACGGCCGGACGAATGCGATATGATTATCTAATAAGGCAGACAATCGTATCAAAGGAGGGTGGCCGGTTTGAAATTCCGTTGGGATAAAAAATATCTGTACTGGGGCATAACTGCTTTTTGCGTCATTGCGGCGGCTGTGGCTTTTTATCTGCTGCTCACGAGGCTGTCCGACATCAGCGGGTTTCTGGCAAGGATCCTGAATATCCTGACGCCTATTATTTACGGTATCGTGATTGCGTATCTGTTGTCACCCGTTGTTCGTTTTTTGGAGAACGCCTTCCTGAAAAAGCTCGGAAGCAAACTGTTCCGGAAAAACGTCCGGCACGCTTCCATCTTTGCCCGCGGTACGGCAACGGCGATCTCGCTGGTCCTGCTGGTCGGCTTCGTGGCGCTGCTGCTGGTTTTGATTCTGCCGCAGATCACGGCGAGCGTACAGACGATGATCTCGAACATGTCCGGTTACGTCAAGAGCAGTATCGAGTGGATCAAGGGCCTGTTCAGCCGGGATCCCGATATGGCGGAATGGATCACCGAAACGATCGAGAGTGTGACCAATTACGTGACCAACTGGCTGCAGAACGACCTGCTGCCCACCGCCAACAGCCTGCTGCCCAGCGTGACGACCGGCGTGCTGAACCTGGTGCAGGTTGTGTTCAACTTTGTCGTCGGCGTGGCGGCGGCGGCCTATCTGTTATACAATAAAGAGACCTTTATTGCGCAGGCGAAGAAAATTACCTATACGCTGCTGCCCGTGCGGACGGCCAACAATATGATCGGCGGGATGAGTTACACGCACAAGGTGTTCAGCCGCACCATCCTCGGCAAATTGATGGATTCGCTGATCATCGGTCTGCTTTGCCTGATATTGCTGCTGATCTTCCGCATCCCGTATGCGGGGCTGGTCAGCCTGATCGTGGGCGTGACCAATATTATTCCGTTTTTCGGCCCGTTTATCGGCGGTGTTCCGAGCGCCTTCCTGATCCTGCTGGTCGACCCGGGCAAGTGCCTGTTGTTCGTGATCATCATCGTGGTCCTGCAGCAGTTGGACGGCAACTTCATCGGGCCCAGGATCCTGGGCAGTACGGTGGGGATGCGGGGATTCTGGATCATGTTTGCCACCCTGTTTGTCGGCGGGCTGTTCGGGCCGGTCGGCATGGTGATCGGCGTGCCGTTGTTTGCGGTACTGTTTACCGCGCTGCGCACCTGGTCGGACAAAAAACTGCTGAAAAAGAATCTTCCGCGTGAGACCGAAGCGTATAAGGGGCTGTCGGCCATCGACGAGCAGGGCGCGCCGGTATATTCCGCCGCGCCGACGCCCGAACCGCCGCAGCCGGAACAACCGCAAACCAAGGACGGAGAGTGACCGTATGCCGATCAAAATTGCCGACGGGCTGCCGGCTGCCCGTATTCTGGAGTCAGAGAACGTATTTGTGATGACGGAAAAGCGGGCGACGACGCAGGATATCCGGCCGCTGCATATTCTGATTCTCAACCTGATGCCCACCAAGATCGAAACGGAAACGCAGCTGCTGCGCCTGCTGGGCAACTCGCCCCTGCAGGTGGATATCGACCTGATGCAGACCGCCACGCACACCGCCCGCAATACGGCGGCGGAGCATTTGCTGGAGTTTTACCATACTTTTGACCAACTGAAGGGCAACCGGTACGACGGGATGATCATCACCGGCGCGCCGGTGGAAAACCTTTCGTTTGAGCAGGTGGATTATTGGGAAGAGTTGTGCCGCATCATGCAGTGGAGCAAGAGTCACGTATATTCTACCTTGCACATCTGCTGGGGCGCGCAGGCCGGCATGCAGTACCACTACGGGGTGGAGAAAATCGCACTGCCGCAGAAATTGTCCGGCGTGTACACACACCGGACACTGGTGCCGCAGCACCCGCTGCTGCGCGGGTTTGACGAGATTTTCCGGATGCCGCATTCCCGCTATACCGCCACCTCTCCGGCGGCGGTGGCCGCCTGCCCGGATCTGCAGCTGCTGGCGGATTCCGAAGAGGCGGGGGTGGCTATCGTTGCCTCGCTCGACAGCCGGCAGGTCTTCGTGACCGGGCACTTTGAGTACGACCGTATGACGCTGGCCAAAGAGTATGAGCGGGACGTCAACCGCGGCATCCATCCGCAGGTGCCGGCCCACTACTTTCCCGGGAATGACCCGCGCGCGCTGCCGCCGCTGACGTGGCGCAGCCACGCGATGCTGTTGTTCACCAACTGGCTGAACTACTGCGTATATCAGCAGACGCCGTACGATCTGGCACAACTGTAAAAGCAAAAGAATAAAAAAGCCTTTGCCCGCAGGCAAAGGCTTTTTTTCTGTTATCTGGTCCAAACGTCGGTGATCTGCCCGGCGTACATCCGGTGGTAATCCGTCCCGCCGGGGTAGTTGGCGGCGATATCCGGCGTGAAAAAAGCGGCGGGATCCAGATCCGTTTGATAAACTTTGCGGCAGAACAGTACCAGCCGCGCCTGGTCGAAGAACGGCGCCGGGCCGTCGAAACGCGGGGTCAGGCCGGCCGCCGCGATCTTATCGGTATCCCGGCCGGAAACGCGGCCGCACAGTTGCAGCGCCGGGCGGAAGGACTCCTCGAAAAAGCAGAGGGAAAACGTATCGCAGCGTTCGACAAAGCCGTAGGTATGGCGGGAAGGGCGTACGAAAATAAAGGCCGTCGGCCGGTTCCACAGCACGCCCAGTGCGCCCCAGCTGGCCGTCATGGTGTTGCAGGCGCCGGCGTCCCCGGCGGTGATGAGCATCCACTGCCGGCCGATCAGGTCAAACACGTTGTCCGGCAGGGCAGAGGGATCCACGGGAGTAAAACGGTTCATACAAATACCTCCTGAACGGTGCGGCATTCAGCCGAAGATGGTGATGCATCCGTTGGGGCAGGCCTTGGCGCACTCCCCGCAGCCGATGCATTTTTCCGGATCGATGGACGCCAGAAAATCTTCCACGGTCACGGCGCCCTGCGGGCAGACCTTAGTGCATTTTCGGCAGCCGATGCAGCCTTTGGAGCAGGCTTTGAGCACGACCGGGCCTTTGGCGTGGCTGGCGCAGCGCACGACGCCGCGCGTTGACCCCGGCACGATGGCCAGCAGATGTTTGGGGCAGGTCTTGACGCATTGGCCGCAGGCGCGGCACAGGGAGGGGTCGACGGTGCACAGCCCGTCGACGATCTTGATGGCGCCGTAGGGGCAGACGGCGGCGCAGTCGCCATAACCGAGGCAGCCGTAGGCGCACAACTTGTCACCGCCGAAGAACTGGGCGGCCGCCGCGCAGGTGGGCACGCCCTGATAATCCGCTTTTTTGCCGGCAACCTGCGCGCAGCCGCCGCAGCGGACCAGGCAGGTTTTGATCTCGGCGTGCGCCTCGACGCCGAGCAGACGGCCGCAGGCGGCCGCCGTTTCGGCCCCGCCCGGCGTGCAAAGCCCGGGCGCCGCTTCGCCCTTTGCCATGGCGGCGGCGTAGCCGTCGCAGCCGGAATAGCCGCAGGCACCGCAGTTGGCGCCCGGCAGTACCGCCCGCAGTTGGACGGTCTTTTCATCCTGCCGCACGGCGAACAGGCGGGAGGCTACCGCCAGCAGCAGCCCGCACAGCAGGCCGATGCCGGCGACGATCAGGATTGCTAAAAGGATCGGATGCATTTGTTACCCTCCCGTCACAGGCCGAACAGGCCCTGAAAGCCCAGAAACGACACAGATACCAGCGAGGCGGCGATCAGCGTGATCGGCAGGCCTTTGAGCGTCGGCGGGATGTCGGCCTGTTCCAGCCGCTCCCGCACGCCGGCAAACAGTACCATCGCCAGCAGAAAACCCAGCCCGGCGCCCAGTGAATTGATCATCGACATCCCGAAGGAATAGCTGCTGTCGATGTTGAGGATGGTCACGCCCAGCACGGCGCAGTTGGTCGTGATCAGCGGAAGATAGATGCCCAGCGCCTTATACAGCGGCGGCACGAACTTGCGCAGTACCATTTCAACCAGTTGCACCAGCGCCGCGATGATCAGGATGAATACGATGGTCCGCAGATAGGCCAGATCATACGGCAGCAACAGATAATAGTAGACGGGGTGGGTGGCCGCCGTGGCCAGCAGCATCACGAACAGCACGGCCAGCGACATGCCCGCGGCGGAGCCGAGCTTCTTGGACACGCCCAGAAACGGGCAGATACCGAGAAACTGGCTGAGCACGAAGTTGTTGACCAGCAGGCCGCCGATGACGACCAGAAAAACCGGGTTGCTTGTCACGACGCGTCGCCCCCTTCCTTTTTCAGGCAGGCGCCGCCGTGGCAGCTGCCGGCCAGTGCGCAGGCTGCGCATACCTCGGAGGAAAGTTCCTCCCGGGTGTTGCGACCCTGCAGACGCACGGACAGGCGGTCCGTCAGCCAGACCAGTACGCCGAACACGAAGAAGCCGCCGGCCGGCAGAGCAAACACGCCGATCGCCGGAATCATGCCGCCTTCCGGCCAGCCGAAGAGGGTGCCTTTACCCAACAACTCCCGGATGGCGCCCATCAGGACCAGCGCGCCGGTAAAGCCGCAGCCCATACCCAGGCCGTCCAGCGCGGAAAGCCCCACGCTGTTTTTGCCGGCGAACGCTTCGGCCCGGCCGAGAATGATGCAGTTGACCACGATCAGCGGCAAGTAGATGCCCAGCGCCGTGTCGATCGCCGGCAGGTAGGCCTTGACCAGCATCTGCACGATGGTGGTGAACCCGGCGATGACCACAATGTACGCCGGCAGATGCACGCTGTTCGGAATGAGTTTGCGCAGCAGGGAAATGACAATGTTCGAGCATACCAGCACAAAGGTGGCGGCGGCGCCCATGCCCAGGCCGTTGAGCGCCGCGGTGGTGACGGCCAGCGTCGGGCAGGTGCCCAGTACCAGCCGGAAGGTGGGATTCTCCCGGATGAGGCCTTTGGAAAAGGATTGCCAGTAGCGGTTCATCAGGCTCCCTCCTTTATTTTTTCATAATACCGGCAGGCAAGGTTGACGGCGGCGATGATGCCTTTGGACGTCTTGGTCGCGTTGGATACCTTGTCCACGTGTTTACCCAGTTCGAACACGCCGGCTTTCTGCCCCACAAAAGAGGAGGGCAGGCCGCCTTTGGTGACGTTGTCGACGTAGCCGGCGGTCTCATTGTCCTGCGTGATGACCACGCCGCTGACGGTGCCGTCCGCGAGGATGCCCGTCATCACCGTCAGCCCGGCGCTTTTGCCGGAGGTGACGGAGGTGAAGACGTAGCCGGCCGTTTGCCCGTTGGTGACGGCGCGGAAGCAGGTGATTTTATCCTGCCCCGTGTCGCCGAGAGAGAGCTCTTCAAAACGGTCGGCGGAAATGACCTGCCGGCGGGCGGCATCGGCCGCCTGCTGCGCCCGGTCGGCAATGATGCCGGCCGTCAGGGCGTTGGTGGCGGCCAGCGCGGCGCTCATGCAGGCGGCAATGAGCGTCAGCGCCAGTACCGGCAGCAGGATTTGCCGGAGAGTCTTCATCGGCGCACCCTCCTTTCCGCACCGAAGGGGCGCGGCTTGGTGATCCGCTCGATCAACGGTACCGTGATATTCATGATGACAATGGCGAAGGATACGCCTTCCGGCAGCGAACCGCCCAGACGGATCAGCATCGTCAGGGCGCCGCAACCGACGGCGTAGAGGATTTTACCGGAGGTGGTGATCGGCGAGGTGACGTAGTCGGTCGCCATGAAGAAGGCGCCGATCATCAGGCCGCCGCCCAGCAGATGGTATACGGGGTTTTCCCCGCAAAGCAGCGCCAGCACGCCTACCGTGCCGATGAAGCACAGCGGGATGGCGGGGGAGATGACGCGGCGGACCAGCAGGTACGCGCCGCCGAGGATCAACGCCAGCGCGCAGGTTTCGCCCAGACTGCCGGTGCGGTTGCCCAGCAGCAGATCCCAGATGCTGTAGCGCTCGGCGACGATTTCGCCGTTCTTGAGCATCGCCAGCGGCGTGGCGGAGGAAACGCCGTCCGCCGCCCGGCCAAGCCAGGCAAACGGATGGGTCCAGGTGTTCATATCGCCGGGAAAACTGCCGGTCAGCACGATGCGGCCGACCAGCGCGGGGTTGACGAAGTTCTGTCCCAGCCCGCCGAACATCATTTTGGCCACGACGATGGAGGTCACGCAGCCGAACACCGCCTGCCACAGCGGGATCGATACCGGCAGGTTCATCGCCAGCAGCAGCCCGGTGACCATACAGGACAGGTCGCCGGTCGAGTTGGGCTTTTTCATCACCCGGCAGCTGAGATATTCCGCCGCCATGCAGGAAGCCACGCACACCGTCTCCACGACCAGCGCCCGCCAGCCGAACAGGACAAAGGATGCAATGACGGCCGGGATCAGGGCAATCAGCACGTCGCCCATGATGCGGGTGGTGGAATGGCCGCTGTGCAGGTGCGGGGAAGAGGAAAGAATCCAGCGATCGCTCACGGCCGTTTCACCTCCTGTTGACTGGTTTGCCGGCGTAAAAAGCCCTTGGCCAGCCGGATCGACTGGGTCAGCGGCCGGTGCGCCGGGCAGGTGTATGAGCAGCAGCCGCACTCCATGCAGACCATTGCGTGCAGGTTTTGCAGCGCGTCGGCATTGCGGGCGGCATAGGCGTCCATCAGCGCGGTAGGCATCAGGTGCATCGGGCAGACGCGGATGCATTGGCCGCAGCGGATGCAGTGCTCTTCCGGGTGGGATGGCACGTCTTGTTCCGCCAGTGCGAGGATGCCGTTGTTTTGTTTGAGGATGGGCAGGCTGTCGTCCTGCTGGGCCAGGCCCATCATCGGCCCGCCCATCAGCAGCTTGCGGATCGGCGCTTTGGTGCCGCCGGCAAAGGCGATGACGTCGCGGATCGGCGTGCCGATGAGCACGCGGATGTTTTGGGGATGCGCCACGGCCGATCCGTCAAGCGTGATCCGCCGGGAGATCAGGGGCATGCCGGTGCGCAGGTATTGCGCCAGCGCCGCCGCGGTGGTGACGTTCATGACCACGCAGCCTACGTCGGCCGGCAACCGGCCGGGAGGGACGCGGCGCCCGGTGCAGGAGGAGATCAGCACCTTTTCCGCCCCTTGCGGGTAGCGGGCGGGCAGCGCCTTGGCCGTGGCCCGGCACGCCGGCGTCGTCAGTTCGGCGGCGATGTCGCCGAGTACGCGCAACAGCTCCGGGTGATCCTTCTTCGTTGCAAGGATGACCTGCCTGACCGGTAAAAAGGTCATGACCGTGCGCACGCCGGCCAGTACGTCCTGCGGGTTCTCCATACACTCCCGGTAGTCGGCCGTCAGGTACGGCTCGCATTCGGAAGCATTGATCAGCAGGGTGTCGATCCGCCCGGGATCCGGCGGGTTGAGTTTGATATGCGTCGGGAAACCGGCGCCGCCGAGGCCCACCAGACCGCTTGCGCGCACCGCCCGCAGGAACTCTTCTTTGGTTTCGACGTGCGGCGGGGCGATGCCGGGATGCACGCGCTGTTCACCGTCGCTTTGGATGACGACGGCCTGCACGGTGCGGCCGCCCGGCAGCTCGACGTCGCGCAGGGCGGTGACCGTGCCGGATACGCTGCTGTGAACGGGCGTGCTCACAGCCTGCTCGCTGTCGCCGACAACCTGCCCGACGTCGACCGTGTCACCCACTGCGACGGTGGGGATACACGGGGCGCCGATGTGCTGCACCATGGGCAGAATGACGGCGGCGGGCGGCGGCATGACGACCGTTTCCGCCTGTGCGGTGTGTTTGCGGTGCGGCGTACGTACGCCGTCGAATAAAAAGCCGGGAAATGGCAAGGAAAACACGCCTTTCTTATGATAAAAATGGGATTTTTCGCAAAGAGGGAAGCAGCAGATTGAGTGCCAGCCCGGTGAGCGTGCCGGTTACGACGGCGGCCGCCAGCAGCACGGGCAGATACCGGAACAGCGATGCGTCGACCAGCACAAGCGCCATCAGCCATTGGCCGACGTTGTGGCCGACCGCGCCGAGAATACCGACGCCGATGTAGCTCAGGCGCCGGGTCAACCGCAGCGCCGCCGCCATCATCAGGATGCTCAGCAACCCGCCCGCCGCGCTCATCAGGCAGGCCGTGAAGCCCCGCAGCAGGGCAAAGGCGGCCCGCACGGCGCATACGCACAGCGCCGCCGGCAGCGACAAGGAAGACAGGGCGTACATCGTTACGATGTTGGCAAGGCCGAGTTTGGCGCCGGGCAGCGGCGGGGCCGGCAGTTGGGCTTCCAGCACCGACAGCGCGATTGCCAGCGCGCTCAGCAGGCCCAACACGGCGACCTGCCGGTACAAAGGCTTACGAGGCAACGGCGTCCACCTGCCCTTCGCCGAGGATACGGACCGCCACGCCGGCCGGCACGCAGGCGGCGCTTTGCCCCGCGCGCGAGAGGGCGCCGCTGTGCACGCAGATCTGATCGGGGCAGGCGCTTTCGGTAAAACGCACGGCGCCGTCCGCAATCGTCAGCACAACGCGCACACCGTCCTTCCCGTCAATTTCAACGGTGCGGTCCTGTGCAAGCGAATACACGGTGCGCCCGGCCGGGGAAACGACTTCGACCTGCCGGCCGACGGGCTGCCCGCGGGAAAAAAGCCACAATAAAACGGCCAGCAGCACTACTGCACCGCCGACCACACAATCGCCCGGACGAAGCCCTGCCCTGTTGCGCATCCCGTGCCTCCGTTCTGTAGAATATACGGTTGATTTTACACGGCAGATATGATATACTAAACCGTACATGCTTACTTATAAAATAATGTATCTGCGGAAAAATTACAAGTCCTTTTTGAAAAAAATCGGCGAAAGCGCGTTTTTTACACGAAAAACCGTCGGGAGGCGGGCCAGATGGACCTGAACTTTTATATGCCGGTGCGGGTGTTCAGCGGAACCGGGTGTTTGTCCGCGCAGTTTGACAAGGTGGCGGCTCTGGGCCGGCGCTGCCTGATTGTGACAGGGCAGCACGGCGCGCGGGAGAGCGGCGCGCTCGATGCGGCGCTGCAGCTGTGCCGGCAGTATAAGGTGGAAGCTACCGTGTACCCGGATATTCCGGCCAATCCGCTGCTGTCCCGCTGCGTGACGGCCGCGCAGGCCGTGCAGACGGTGCGGGCGCAGTTTGTGTTCGGTATCGGCGGAGGGTCGGTGCTGGACGCCGCCAAGGTGATCGCATGGCTGGCCGCCAACCGCCCGGAGGATACCGACGGCCTGTATGCCCGTACGCTGCGGTGTGCGCCGCTGCCCTGCGTGCTCGTGGGTACCACGGCCGGCACCGGCAGCGAGGTGACCGCCGTGTCGGTGCTGACGGTGGACGCTACCGGCCGCAAAAAGAGCGTGACCGACCCCCGGCTGTATGCGCGGTACGCCTTTGCGGATGCCGCCTATACCGCCAGCCTCCCGCGGGAGCAGGCTGTTTCCACGGCTCTCGACGCGCTGTGCCACGCGGCGGAGGGGATGCTGTCCCCTCTCTGCGAGGAGGCGCCGATGCTGTTTGCCGAAAAGGCGCTGTCCCTGCTGGGGCACGGAATGCCGGCTTTGTGCGGGCCTGAGCCGCCGGACGCGGCGGCCCGGCAGGCGCTGCTGTACGGGTCGATCTGGGCGGGATTGGTCATCAATCAGACGGGTACGGCCTTTCCGCACCCGATGGGGTATATTCTGACCGAGCAATACGGCGTGCCGCACGGCATGGCCAGCGCGGTGTTTCTGCCGGCGCTGCTGCGCCGGGCCGGCGCCTTTACGCCGATGCGGCTTATGCGGCTGTACCGGGCCTTCGGCGGCGGGGATGCGCTGGCCGACGTGCTCGAAGCGCTGGTCCGCTGCGACGTGCGCATGACGCCGGAGCAGATCGAGGCGCAGCGCGAACGGCTGACCGGCTGCAAGCATTATGCGCGCACACCGGGCGGTTTTGACGAACGGCTGGCGTTGCAAACGCTGTACGAGGTCTGCGGACCGGAGGCGGAACGATGAAGGAGATATGGCGGCAAAAACTGGATTTTCTTATGGAAATCGACAAAATGAAGTCCATCTACCGCCGCACGCTGGTGGCGGACGGGTCCCGCCGGGAGACCGACGCCGAACACAGCTGGCACGTGGCCGTGATGGCTATGTCGCTGCTGGACCAGACGCCGATGCAGGGGCTGGACGGCGCGCGCATCGTGCGGATGCTGCTGGTGCATGATTTGGTGGAGGTGTACGCGGGGGATACCTTCGCTTATGACGAGGCGGGGTATACCGACAAGGCGCAGCGCGAGCAGGCGGCGGCCGACCGGCTTTTTGCCCTGCTGCCTGCGCAGGAGGGGGCGGAGTACCGCACCCTGTGGGAAGAGTTCGACGCCATGCAGACGCCGGACGCGCTGTTTGCGGCCGCCATTGACCGGCTGCAGCCTTTTTTGAATAATATCAGAACGCAGGGGTATACCTGGGAGCACGGCAAGGTGCGCCGGCCGCAGGTGGAACGGCGTTTGCAGCCGGTGATGCAGGTGTTTCCGCAGATGGAACCGATGCTGCGCCGGCAGCTCGACGACGCGGTACGGGCCGGGTGGCTGGGCGCCTGAGAGAGGGATCGGCATGGTGAAAAAAACAGGACGATGGGTCGGTCTGGCGGCCGCGGTGCTGCTGGCGGCGGACGCGCTGGTGACGATGCGCATCCGCATCCACACCGGCAACGTGGTGCTGCTGGCGCTGGCGGCCGCGGCGATCGCAGCGCTGCTGTTTCCGGCGGCTTTTGCCGCCGGGTTCCGGTGGCTGCGGGCGCGCAGGGGCGGCCGGATCGCGCTGCGGGTCGTCTGTGCGGCGGCCGCGGCGCTGGTGCTGTTGTTTGCGACCGTTTCCGCCTGTATGATCGGCGCCTGCTGCCGCACGCCTGATCCGCAGGCAACGGTGGTGGTGCTCGGCGCCGGCTTGCGCGGCGAGCAGCCGAGCCGTATCCTGCATGAACGGCTGCGGGCGGCGGCGGAATACCTGCTGGCGCATCCGCAGGCCGCGTGCGTCGTCACCGGCGGGCAGGGCGCCGACGAAGCGGTGTCCGAGGCGTCGGTGATGCGGCGCATCCTGGTGTCTTACGGGATAGAAGAAAGCCGCATTTATGCGGAAGAGGATTCTCAAAGTACATACGAAAACCTGCAAAACACCGCGGAACTGATCCGGCGGCACGGCCTTTGCGAAAAAACGGCCGTTGTCACGCAGGGGTTCCATCAACTGCGCGGGCAAAGTTTTGCCCGGCAGGCCGGCCTGACCGAAACGGGCGCCGTCGTGGCGCCGACGCCGCTGTATCAGCTGCTGCCGTATTGGATCCGGGAGTTTGCGGGGGTTTGTCATATGGTCTTACTCGGCCGATGAAAGGGGAGAAGCCGTTGAAAAGAATACGCGTTGCGGCCTGGCTGGTCCTGTGCTGTCTGCTGGGCGGCCTGTTTTCGGCCGCGGGAGACACGCGCCTGACCGACCGTTGGCTGCATCTGAGCAGCAGCGGCGCCGGTCCGCGGTATTTTGTCGACGCGCAGGGTGCCGCCGTGACCCTGACGGGGCCCTTCCTCCGGCAGGACCGGGTATATGAAAAAAGCCTTACCCAGATAGCCGAAAACTGGCGGGCGCAGGGCGCCAACGCCGTGCGGCTGGGCGTGTGCACCGTGGTCGACGGGGTCGACCGGGTGGAGGAATGCGGCGGATACACCGCGGAAGGGATCAACCTGTTTATCGACCGCTATGTGGATGCGGACGTGCAGGCAGTGCTCGGCAGCGGCATGTATCTGGTGCTGACGCTGAGCGATCCGCCGGCCGCGAAACACATTTCCGCCGCGGTGGAGCAGGCGCTGTCCTGCAGTTTGCCGCTGTGGATCGAGCTGGTGCGGCATTATGCGGGCGAACCGATGATCGCCGCTTTCGATCTGTGGGACGAGCCCGCTTTCGATTTGCAGGACGACCCGGAAGGCAGGGAACTGCTGGGAAAATATTTTGTCGACGCGGTGGATACCCTGCGCCTGTATGATACCGAGCACGTTCTGATCGTCAGCGACTGGAACGGCGGGCACGGCACGGCGGTAGCCACCCAATGGGCCGGTGCGGCCGATCAGCTGGATTCGGTGTATCACAACACGGCGTTCAGCATCCATACGGGTACCGACATCCTCAGCGGTTCGTATTCTTATTACGGCGCGTGGTGGACGGCGACGGCGACGGAGTGGGGCGCCTGCCTGTTTTTCGGGCGGGTTTCGGCGACGGAAGAAACCGTCGACGCCGTCGCGCAGGAAAATCTGCTGAAGCTGGCACAGGCACCGACCTGTGTTTCCGTGTTCTTTGATGCCGAGACGGGCGAGGCCTCGCTGCCGCTCTGGCACGAGGGCGTGAAGGAAACGGCCGCGCAGCCGCAGGATCGCCGTTTTGTGTATGAGGCGGAAACGGCGGCGCCCGCAACCTACCTGATCCGGCAGAAGCCGGTCGGCGTATATGGGGAGGCGTTATCCTTCCTCGCGGGCGCGGGCGAAAACTGTGCGGTGGTGGACAGCGGGCAGGTGTTCCCTTCCGGCTTGTATGAGCTGCGGGTGCGGCTGTTCGGGCACGAGGATGCGGCCAACCTGCAGATCGGCTACACGACGGCTGACGGCGGTATCGTGCCGATCGGCACCCTTTCCTCCTGGCAGGAGGAGGCGACCGAGGCCGTGTTTGAACTGGCGACCGAACAGAAGTTTGTGGACTTCGTGTTGTGGCGGGATCCGGCGGGCGAGGGCGACAGCGTGGCCGTCGATCGTCTGGTCCTGCGTTCCGAGGGCCCGGTGGTGACCGAGAAGAAAACGCCCGCTATCGTGCCGGTGTCCGACGGGGCGCCGTTTCCGTCCGAAACGCAGATCCCCTCCGAACCGGCGGAACAGGGGTTCCGTCTGTGGTGGGGGTACTGGGTCATCGGCGGCGCGGTGCTGGTGTCGGTGCTGATATTCTGCGTGCTGTGGATCCTGGGCGGCAAGGACCCGGAAGAAACGCGGCCGGAAGAGAAGGTACCGGAACCGCAGCCGGAAGAGAAGGTACCGGAACCGCAGCAGGAACCGGAGGAATCGCCGCGAACGGAATCCGAAGAAGAAACGCCTCCGGAGGAGAGGCCGAAAACACGGCCGGAGCAAGAAGTTCCGGCAGACGGAAAAAAGGAAACAAAATGAAAATCAGGACAGGAACAGCATTTTTGAGCGCACTCTTTCTGCTGGCGGCCGGGTGTACGCCGGGCGGCGGACCTCCGGCTTCTTCCGACGTAGGGGAACCGACGTCGACGCAGCCTACCGCCAGACCGACTGAACCGGGAGGGACGACCATGCCGGATATCGATTTTTCCGCCGTGACGGAGCAATCGGCAGCGGAAATCCTGCAATTCATGCAGCAAAACAACGAGCAATATTTTGCTTTTCATGAGCAGCAGGCGGCGTTGCAGGGGTATGAGCGCCGGCTGTTCGCCGACGCCTGGAACGACGTTGAGCAGACGGATCTGTCCGCCGGGGCCGACGGGGGCGACGTCACCGCGGCGCTGAAATCTTATACGGCTGCGGGGGCGGCGGTGCTCTGCCTGCCGCGCGGCGCCTATACCCTTTCCGACGACGTCGTGCTGCCGGAGACGGTCAGCCTGTATATGGAAAGCGGCGCCTGCCTGACGCTGGCCGACGGCGCAAAGCTGACCCTGCGCGGTCCGTTTGACGCGCCGGCCGCCGCCCGCGTTTTCAAAGGGGGCACCGTTCTGCTGGAAGGGGAGGGGCAGTTTGCCTATCCGCAGTGGTTCGGCGCCGTCGGCGACGGCAAGACCGACGACACAGCCGCCCTGCAGGCCTGCCTGGACGCCTGCCGGACCGTATGCCTGCCGGCTACGGCGGACGGGTACCTCTGCGGTACGCTGGCGCTGTCCGACGGCACGTATATGTACGGCGAGGGCGGCGCCCGCACCAGGCTGTACGCCGTATCCGGCTGCCGGACGCTGCTGGACGTCAAGGGCAGCGACGTGACGGTACGGCACCTGGAACTGCAGCTGAAAAAGATGGCGGACGGCTCGACGGCCGTTCTGCTCGATAACGCCGACGTCCCGCTGTCCCGGCTGACGTTCAGCGATCTGTTCACTTCGGGCGGGTATCACATCGTGCGCGACGCCGGCAGCGGCCGGCCGATCACCGACGTGCGGTTTTACGAGGTTGACTGCCGTGATCCGGACGGGACGACCTTCCTGCTCGGGGACTGCGCCGCTTTCCTGTATATGCGGCACTGCGTGACCGATTACAACCAGAAAGTCGTCGGCCGCAAGCAAACGGTGCTGTATGACGCTTACCGTGTCACGGGCTGCGTCGGGCTGATGATGGAACAGTGCGACGTGCTGGGCAGCTATCTGTCCGACGACAAGCGCGGCCAGCCTGGCTTCGTGCTGCAAAACTGCGCCGCCGTACGTCTGGAGCGGGAGTATGCGGACACCCTCGCCGGCGGAGGATTCCTGCTGCAGGATGTTTGCCATACCGAACTGATCAACTGCGGCAGCGGCCTGAGCAACGGCATCGGGCTGCTGATGGAGCGCTGCAGCCGCGTGACGGTGCGGCAATTCAAACAATTCGGCCGCTGGGAACTGGGCGGTGCGGACGCCGTGGACGGCGTGGTGCTGCGGGATTGCTCGCTGTGCACCTTTGACAACGTGCAGAGCCTGTGCAACCTCGGCCACGCCTTTGTACTGGAGGACGCCGCCGGCACGAGGATCGACAACCTGACCGCTTATTTCAATAACGGCAAGGCGCTTGTTGAGCGCGGCGGCAGCGACCACAACCTGATCCGGCAGTTGATGGTGATCTACTGCCAGGGCGGCGATGCGGCCCTGACGGGCGGCTCCTCCGCCGTGGAAGGCATGATGAAGAACAGCGGCGGCTACCAGCCGACCGCTGCCGGCAGCTATACCGCGCAGCTTGGCGCCTACCGGGCAGCCGACGTGCCGGAGCGGACCCGTGCGGTGATGCCGGCGGATATGCCGCAGGCATACCGCGCCGCGTGGGAGGCCATGCAGCGGCGGCAGCAGCTGCTGCGCACCGCCGCGGATACCGTGAGCAACGGCCTGTATACAGTTCTCGCCGGGGGGACCGACGTGCGTGATTTCGGCGCCGTCGGGGACGGCAAGGCCGACGATACCGCCGCGCTGCAACAGGCGGCGGAGCAGGGCGGCAGCCTTTATTTCCCGGCCGGCACCTATCGGGTGACGGGGCGGCTGGTCGTCGAACCGGACACCGTGCTGGTGTTCGCGCCCGGCGCGCTGCTGCGCATCGAGGGCAACGGGTTTTACTGCACCGGCACGGTGCAGGCCGGCCTGTATCAGGTTTTTGACGGCCGGGTGCGCGGCATCCCGCTGAACACCGAGGCGTATCCGCAGTGGTTCGGCGCCGTCGGGGACGGTGTGACGGACGATACCGCCGCCTTTGCGCAGGCGGTCAAGCTGTTCGGCCGCGTCTGCGTGCCGTATACCGAAAACGGCTACGTCGTCGGCGAGCTGTCGTTGGCGGCGTGGCATACGCTGTGCGGCGTCGGCAGCCGGCAGCCGGTACTGAAAGCGGCGGCCGGCGTGTCCCGGTGGATCACGCCGGTGACCGGCGTGCGGGTGCACGACCTGACGCTGGATATGAGCGCGGCCGCGGACGACGCCGTGTGCCTGTATTTCCATACCGCCGCCGGCGGCATGGATCAGCAGCGTTTTTACAATCTGAACATCCTCAGCCCCGGCACGGCGGCGGCCGATGACGATACCGGCAACCGCAGCCTCGTGGGCAACGTACATTTCGATAATATACAAATCACGGCGCCGCGCACGGGCGGCTTTGCGATGACCGACTTTTTCGGCTTTGTATTCCTGCGCCGCGTGACGGTGGACTTTCAGGGCCGGCGCGCCGTGCAGCCCGGCGTTTACGTCAAGACCAACTACGGCATGATTCTGGAGGATTGCACCGTTTGTCACAGCGCCGCCGGCAGCGCGCCCGCCTTCTCGCTGAACGATTCGTGGGCGATATGGACCAACCGCTGCGCCGCGCGGGACGTCGGCGGAACCGGCTTTGCCGCCGCGGGGCTGCTGCATTGCTATCTGTTCGGCTGCACGGCGGAGCAGACGGCGGGGGAGGGCTTCTCGCTGGGCAGCATCTATTCGCAGGCCTCCGGCCTGACCGCCCGGCAGACGGCCGGTGTGACGCTGCACGACGGATATTACCTGACTTTCAGCCATATAGAGACACAGGACGGCGGGGTGCAACTGCAAAACGTGCGCGTCAGCGCCCTGCACGACGTGGCCTGCTCCGGGGACGGCGCGCAGATCCGCGCTGCGGACGGCGATTTTCTGATGCTGGCGGACGTACGGGCGGCGGACGTGTCGCTCGCGGGCAAGCATTCGGCCGTACTGCCGTAAAAGGAAAAATATGAAGCAGATCATCGTAAAAGAGAATGACGCCGGGCAGCGGGTGGACAAGTTCCTGACCAAGGCGTTCCCGCTGCTGCCCGCCTCCATGATGTATAAGGGAATCCGCACCAAGAACATCAAACTCAACGGCAAGCGGTGCGAAATTTCCACCAAACTGTCCGTCGGCGACGTACTGACGCTGTACCTGAAGGACGAGTGTCTGGAACAGGTCGACCCGGTGTACGATTTTATGACGGCCGGCAAGCAGCTGGACATCGTGTACGAGGATGAGCATCTGCTGCTGCTGAACAAAAAGGTCGGGCTGCTGGTACATCCGGACGACAACGAGTACCGGGATACCCTGATTGCCCGGGTGCAGCGCTATCTGTACGAAAAAGGCGAATACGATCCGGCGGCGGAAAACAGTTTCGTGCCGTCGCTGGTCAACCGGATTGACCGGAACACCTGCGGCATCGTTATAGCGGCCAAAACGGCGGCGGCGCTGCGCATCCTCAATGCCAAGCTGCGTGCGCGGGAGATCGAAAAGTATTACCTGTGCATCGTACACGGACAGATGCCGCAGCCGGAGGGACTGTTGGAGGGGTATCTGGAAAAGGACGAGGAGCACAACCGGGTATACGTGTCCGAACGGTACCGTGCCGGGATGCGCTCTATCGCCACCCGGTATAAGGTGCTGAAGGAGAAGCCGGGCTACTCGCTGCTGGAAATCGAGCTGCTCACCGGCCGCACCCATCAGATCCGGGCGCACCTGGCCTCGGTGGGGCATCCGCTGCTGGGGGACGGCAAGTACGGCACCAATGCGATGAACAAGGGTACCGGGTTTACTGCGCAGGCGCTGTGTTCCTACCGGCTGACCTTTGCTTTTCGGGACGATGCGCAGGAGCTGGCCTATCTCAACGGCCGCACCTTCGCGCTGGACGACGTATGGCTGATCCCGGCCTTTGACCGGTTGTAAAGGAGACGATACGATGAAATGGATCCGATCCGCCTGGGGCGGGTTGCGTACCGTGCTGGCCGGCGCGGCGGTGGGGGTCGCCAACGTCATCCCCGGCGTCAGCGGCGGGACGATGGCGGTCATTCTCGGCGTGTTCGATCGGATGGTCGAGGCGCTGGGCCTGAAAAATCTGCGAAAAAACATCGGATTTTTGATTTTGTTCGGGCTGGGCGCCGGCGGCGGCGTGCTGGCTTTCAGCGGACTGATCAAGTGGCTGCTGAGCAACTTCCCGACGGCGACGGCCGCCGTCTTCTTCGGGCTGGTGCTGGGCAGCATCCCGATGATCTTCCGGCGGGCGGGCGGCCGTGCCTTCCGGCCGGCGGAGCTGGTGCCCCTGTGCGGCGGCATCGCCGTGATGGTGGGCTTTATGCTGCTGCAAAATTACGCCGGCACCGGCGAGACGGCCGGCGCGCAGGCGTTGACGCTGCCGCTGGCGCTGCTGCTGCTGGCCGTGTGCGCCGTGAGCACTGTGGCGATGATCCTGCCCGGCATCAGCGGCTCCGCCATGCTGGTGATCTTCGGGCAATATTATACCGTGATCGGTGCCATCAGCGCGGTGACTGACGTGCTGCGCGGCCAGCTTCCTTTGGGGGAGGCGTGGCCCCGGCTGCTGATTCTGCTGCCGGCCGGCGCCGGCATTGCGTGCGGGCTGGTTTTCGGTTCCCGGCTGGTAGACGGGTTGCTGCACCGGTTCCCGCAGGGGACGTACGCGGCCATTCTCGGGCTGATCCTCGGGTCGCTTGTGTATCTGTTCCCGTCGTTCGGCCTGAACGCGGAAAGCGCCGCGGCGGTCATACTGCTGCTCGGCAGCGCGGCACTCTCATTTTTCTTTACCCGCCGGGAAACCTGACGGCGCTTCGCCGGATACGGATGCATAAAAAAGCACGGCGCAGCCGTGCTTTTTTGATGTTTTTTCTATCTGCGCGGATAGGAAAGATGAAAAGTTTTACTTGACAGAAGGCATTTTAAGGGTTAAGATATAAAATAAGGGAAAAGGCGATCTCTGTGGGGCGGTGCTCACGGAACGAGCGTTTCCCGGCCGCGCGGACGATCCGCGGCGGTATATTTATCCCTTTACAGAACAGTCTGCGGCGCGGCCGCAGTGGATACTTTTCTGTACTTTGAAATGATGATACGGAGGTGTTTTTTACACAGTATGGAATTGATGTATGCCATTCTGCTTGCCGTCGGCGCGTTGATTGTCGGCGCCGTGGCAGCAGGTCTTGTAGCGTTTCGCATGGGGATCCGCCACCGTAAAAAAACGGCGGAAGCGCTGATCGGTTCCGCTGAGGAGAAGGCCCGCACCATTGAGGAAGAAGCGGCCTTGAAGGCGGAGGCCATGAAGAAGGAAAAACTGCTGGAAGCCAGGGACGAGATCCATCGCATGCGCAACGAAGCGGACCGCGAACTGAAAGAGCGGCGCGCCGACCAGCAGCGTCAGGACCGCCGCCTGCAGCAAAAAGAGGAAGCGCTGGACCGCAAGATCGAGAACTACGAGAAGAAGGAAGAAATGATCGCCGCCCGCCGGAAAGAAGTCGAGACCCGGCTGGCCGAGGCAGAAAGCCTGAAAAAAAGCCAGTTTGAAATGCTGGAGAGGATCTCCGGCTACACCGCCGAACAGGCTAAGGAATATCTGCTCAAAGGGTTGGAGGAAGACCTGGCGCACGACAAGGCCGTGCGCATCGCCGATTACGAGACCCGCCTGAAGGACGAGGCGGATCAGCGCGCGCGCAACCTGATCTCGCATGCCATCCAGCGGGTGGCGGCCGACCAGGTCAGCGAGACGACGGTATCCGTCGTGCCGCTGCCCAGCGATGAGATGAAGGGGCGCATCATCGGCCGCGAGGGCCGCAACATCCGTGCGATCGAGACGCTCACCGGCGTTGATCTGATCATTGACGACACGCCCGAAGCGATCACCCTGTCCGGGTTTGACCCGGTGCGCCGGGAGATCGCCCGCCTGTCGCTCGAACACCTGATTACCGACGGGCGCATCCATCCCGCCCGCATTGAAGAAATGGTGGATAAGGCCCGCCGCGAGGTGGAAGCCAATATCAAAGCCGAAGGGGAACGCGCAGTGCTGGAGACGGGGCTGCACGGCATCCACCCCGAGGTGGTCCGCCTGCTCGGCCGGCTGCATTACCGCACCAGTTACGGGCAGAACGTGCTCAACCACTCGATGGAAGTGGCCTTCCTCGCCGGCATTATGGCCAGCGAACTGGGGCTGGATCCGGAAGTGGCGCGCCGCGCCGGCCTGCTGCATGATATCGGCAAGGCCGTCGACCACGAGGTGGAAGGTTCCCATGTGGAAATCGGCGTGGATATTGCCCGCAAGTATAAAGAAAGCGACGCCGTGATCCACGCCATCCAGGCGCACCATGGCGACGTGGAGGCCACCACGGTAGTCGCCTGCCTGGTGCAGGCGGCCGACGCGATCTCCGCCGCCCGGCCGGGCGCCCGCCGCGAGAACCTCGAGAACTATATCAAGCGGCTGGAAAAACTGGAAGAGATCGCCAACGATTTCAACGGCGTCGAGCGCTCCTTTGCCATTCAGGCCGGCCGCGAGATCCGCATTCTGGTCAAGCCGGAGCTGGTCAGCGACGACCAGATGACGCTGCTGGCGCACGACATTGCCAAGAAGATCGAAAGCGATATGGAGTTCCCGGGGCAGATCAAGGTGCACCTGATCCGCGAAAACCGCGCGGTGGACTACGCGAAATAACACAACATCACCGAAAAAGCCGCGGCACAGCCACACAAACTGTGCTGCGCTTTTTTCGCCCGCAGGGGAGGAACGGTATGAATATCCTTTGTGTCGGGGACGTCGTGGGACAACCCGGGACGGAGTACTTGACCCGGCATCTGCCGCAGCTGAAAAAGCAGTATGCGGTCGACGTATGCGTCGTCAACGGAGAGAATGCGGCCGAGGGCAACGGTATCACGCCGGATGCGGCGGATACCATCTTCCGCTACGGGGCCGACGTGATCACCACCGGCAACCATGTGTTCCGCCGCCGGGAAATCTACCCGGTGCTGGAAAGCAACCCCGCTCTGCTGCGGCCGGCCAATTATCCGCCGTCGGTTCCGGGCGCGGGCTGGTATATCGTAGATAAGGGCCGGGTGCGCGTGGCTGTGGGCAACCTGCTGGGCACGGTGTATCTGGATCCGCTGGCTTCGCCCTTCGAGACGGCGGACGCCCTGCTGCGTGATCCGGAAAAGCCGACGGTTTGTGTGCTGGATTTTCACGCGGAGGCCACCGCGGAAAAAAGGGCGCTGGCCTGCTGGCTGGACGGCCGGGTCTCTTTGGTGTACGGCACGCATACCCATGTGCAGACGGCGGATGAACAGATCCTGCCCGGCGGCACCGGATTTATGACCGATATCGGCATGACGGGGCCCGTACAATCGGTGCTGGGCGTTGTGCCGGAGCAGTCCATTGCCCGGATCAAGGACCATATGCCGGTACATTTTACCACCGCCCCCGGTCCTTGCCGGTTGTGCGGCGTTCTGGCGCAAATCGATGAAAAGACCGGCCATACCACGGCGATCCGCCGGATCGCCGTTTGATCCCCCCTGAAAAGGAGAAAACGCATGAAACGCCTGCTGCCGCTGCTGCTTTGCCCGGCGCTGCTGCTGACCGGGTGTCACTTCCGGCTGCCGGAGGCGCCTGTTTCCGGCGCATCGGATCCCTCCGGGCCGCACGCACAGCCATCGCAAGTGAATACGCTGATACTCGGCCTGCTGCAAGGAGATGCGCTGGACCCGTATCAGGCCCGCTCCGATGCGAACCGCGCGGTCTGTTCGCTGCTGTATGAGAGCCTGATCACGGCGGATGCGGACGATCAGCCGCAGCTGTGCCTGGCCGCCACGGCGCAGGTGACCGGCGAGCGGATCCTCGTTTCCCTGCGGGCGGACGCTCGCTTTTCCGACGGCAGCGCCGTTACGCCGCAGGATGTGGAAGCTTCGCTGCAGGCAGCCCGGCAAAGCGACCGTTACCGGGAAACGGCCGGCCGCATCGAAGGGCTGGAAACCAACGGCGGGACGATGATCTTTACCGTGACGGCCGGCTCGCCGCAGCCGCAGCTGCTGCTGACCTTCCCGATCATCCGGCAAACCGGCGGCCCCGTGCCGCTGGGCAGCGGCCCGTACCGCTACAGCGGCGGCACGCTTTACCCGACACGGGACGTGCAGCTCGGCTCCATTCCGCTGCGCACCTACGAAGACCTGTCGGCGCTGCGGCGGGCCCGCGGCGGCGGAGAACTGACGTTTTATTACGATACTCTGTCGGAAGGCTTCGTGCCGCAGATTACCGGCGCATCCGAAGCGGTGCCGCTGACTTCGCTGGCGATTTTGTGCTTCAACGGTCAGCAGGGAATCACGGCCGGCGCACAGGTGCGGCAGGCGCTGTCGGCCGCTCTGCGGCGTGAGGAGCTGACCGCAGCTTTCGGCGGGTATGCCCGGCCGGCGCACACCCTTTTTCCGGCCTCCTGGCAGACGCCGGAAATCGTGCAGGAGAAAAAAATAAAAGATGTGGTTGCACAATGGCGGCAATTGGGGTATAATACAGAGGCAAACCCTTCCGGAATCGGTCCGCTGCAACTGCTTGTGCCGCGGGAAAACGGCTTTTTAACAGCGGCGGCGGAACAGGTCGCGCAGCAGCTGGCGCAGGTGTCCGTGCAGGTAGAGGTGCGGCGGGTGCCGTCGGCTGCGTGGGAGCAGGAACGGCTTGCCGGGCAGTATGATCTGCTGCTGACGCAGGTGGATCTGCCGGCGGACTGGGACCTGACCGGTCTGCTCGCGCGGTACGCGCCCGGGATGCTGGCCGCTTATACCGGGCGGCGCAGTGCGCAGGCGTTTTGCACGGCCTTTGCGGCCGCCCTGCCGTTCGTACCGCTTTGCCGGCGGGCTGCGATGGCAGCCTTCCCCCGCGCGCTGCAGTATACGGAGATGACGGAGCAGCAACCGCTCTCCGGAATCGAACAATGGAGTTTTTCCGGCGTGTGACAAAGAAGAAAGGCGTGACATTATGATACGCATTGAAAATCATCTGGGAACGATCGAAATATCGCAGGAATATTTCGCTTACCTGGTCGGCAACGCCGTTTCCTCGTGCTACGGGGTGGCCGGCATGGTCAAAAGCGGGCCGAAGCAGGGGCTGCGCTCCGTCTTTTTCCGCCGCACTTTTGCCGACGAGGGCATCAATGTGCGCAGTGAAAACGACAAGCTGATCGTGGACCTTCACATCACCGTGATCTACGGCATGAACATAGCGGCGATTTCCCGCAGTATCGTCAACAAAGTGCGCTATGTCATAGAACAGGCGACCGGGCTGGACGTCAAAAAGGTCAACGTTTTCGTCGACGACCTGAAAGAATGATCATCCGGTCTGCGGTTCAGACCGGCCAAAGGAGTGCTATGCATTGATACAGGGAAACGTGTTGCGCGACGCTCTCATTTCGGCGTCCCGCAAACTGATGACTGAAAAGCAGGCGGTGGACGCATTAAATATATTCCCCGTTCCGGACGGGGACACCGGTACCAATATGTCCATGACGCTGTCCGCAGCGGCCCGCGTTCTCGAAAAATCCAAAAACCAGACGGTGTCCGAAGTGGCGGAGCAGGCCGCTTCCGCCATGCTGCGGGGTGCCCGCGGCAACTCCGGCGTGATTCTGTCGTTACTGTTCCGCGGCTTTTCCAAGGGCCTGCGCGGCAAAAAGCAATGCAACGGAGCCGAGGCGGCCGCTGCGCTGACGCTCGGCGTGGAAGCGGCTTATAAAGCCGTCATGAAGCCGACCGAGGGCACGATCCTCACCGTCTCGCGCGAGGCGGCGGAGGCCGGCCGCGCCAAGGCGGAGGAGACGCAGGAGATACTGCCGGTCTGGCAGGCGATGTGTCTGGCCGCCGAGGAATCGCTGGAGCGTACGCCCGACCTGCTGCCGGTGCTGAAAAAGACCGGCGTGGTGGATGCGGGCGGCAAAGGCCTGTGCATTATTCTGCGCGCAATGGAAAACGTGTTCGCCGGCGGAGAAATGGAAGCCGATACGCAGCCGCGTACCGAAACGGCGGCTGCCGTCGGCGCGTCGGCGGCCGGTACGTTTGAAACGGATATCCGTTTTACATACTGTACCGAGTTTATCGTCGGCCGGGACAAAAACTGCACGGCGGATCCCCTGCGGCTGCGCGCTTATCTGGAATCGATCGGCGACTGCGTGGTCGTAGTGGACGATGAGGAGATCATCAAGGTTCACGTGCACACCAATGACCCCGGCAAGGCGCTGTCCAAGGCGATCGAATACGGGCAGTTTGAGACGGTCAAGGTCGAAAACATGCGTATCCAGCATCAGAACGCCGGCTGGGTTGATCAGGCGATCGGCCCGGAGAGCGGGGCGCAGGTGCCGCAGTATACCGCCCCGGAGGAGCCGTACGGCTTTGTGGCGGTGGCGGCCGGCGAGGGCCTGCAGGCGCTGTTCGGCGAGCTGGGCTGCGGGCAGGTAGTGTCCGGCGGGCAGACGATGAATCCGTCGACGGACGATATCCTGCGCGCGGTGGAGGCGGTACCGGCCAAGGTGGTATATGTGCTGCCCAACAACAAGAACATCATTCTGGCGGCCGAACAGGCGATACCGCTGGCCGACAGAGAGGTACACGTGCTGCAAACCTGCACCGTTCCGCAGGGGGTGGCGGCGTTGCTGGCCTTTGACCCCGATGCGCAGGTGGAAGAAAACCTGACGGCCATGATGCAGGCGGCCGAAAACGTTTCGACCGGGTCGCTGACTTTCGCCGCGCGCGACAGCGATTTCGAGGGACGCAGCATCAAAGAAGGTCAGCTTCTGGCGCTGGCGGGCAGTAAACTGCTGTTTACCGACGAGGAAATGACGCATGCCTGCATCAAGCTGGTGCGCGAGCTGATTTCCGCCCGCCGCCGGGCCGGCCGCACGAGCGGCGTGATGACCCTGATATACGGCAACGGCGTGAGCCGGGAAGAAGCGGAGGCTGTCGGCGAAGCGGTCCGGGCCAAGTACGGAGACCTGGATGTGACCGTCGTCGACGGCGGTCAGCCCGTCTATTATTACTTTATTTCCCTTGAATGAATGATCCGGACGGAGCGGTCTCTTGCAGCAAAAAGAGAACGCTCCGTTTTTTTAACACAGGAAGGAGGCGGAAGCATGCGGCCGACCGACCCGATCACCGCGCTGCGCGGGGTGGGCGCTCAGCGCGCCAAATGGTTTGCGCAGCTGGATATCCGCACGGTGTGGGATCTGCTGCGGCATTATCCCCGCCAGTATGCGGACTGGTCGCAGACGGTGCCGATCATGCAGGCGCCGCTGGATACGCCCTGCTGCGTGCGCGGCACCGTGCTCAGCGACCCGGCCGAGCGGCGCATCCGCGCCGGGATGGTGCTGTACACCTTCCCCGTCAGCGACGGGGAAAGCTGCATGCAGGTCACGCTGTTCAACAACCGGTTTCTGGCCGCCCGCATCCGCGCCGGCCGGGAGTATCTGTTCTACGGGCCGGTCAAACGGGACTTTTTCCGGGCCGAGATGTCCTCGCCGCAGATCGCCGAGGTCGGCCGGGCGCATATCCGGCCGGTGTACCGGCAGACGCAGGGGCTGACCTCCGTCATGATCGAAAGCGCGGTGGAAACCGCCCTGCGCGAAACCGCCGGCCAGTTGACCGATCCGCTGCCGCCCGGCATCCGGCAGCAATATAAATTGTGCGGGCGCGAATACGCGCTGCATCATATCCACTTTCCGGCGGATCCGGCGGCGCTGCAGATCGCCCGCCGCCGGCTGGTGTTCGAGGAACTGTTCTTTTTGCAGCTGGGGATGCTGTATATGCGGCGGCGCTCGCGGGATACGGCCGGCGCCGTCATCACGCAGGACCGCAGCGAAGAGTTTTTTGCCCGCCTGCCCTTTACGCCGACCGGGGCGCAGCGCCGGGCCGTGGCCGACTGTATGGCCGACCTGGCCGGCGGTATCGCCATGAACCGCCTGATCCAGGGGGACGTCGGCAGCGGCAAAACCGCAGTGGCGGCCGCGGTGGCCGATTCGGTCTGCCGGGCGGGGTATCAGGCGGCGCTCATGGTGCCGACCGAGATCCTGGCCAGGCAGCATTATACCGATCTGTCGGCGCTGCTGGCGGGCTCCGGCGTGACGGTGGAGTTGTTGGTCAGCTCCATGAAGGCGGCGGACAAACGCCGGGTGCGCGAGCAGACGGCCGACGGCACCGTGCAGCTGCTGATCGGCACGCAGGCGCTGTTGAGCGAGCAGCTGCAGTTCAACCGGCTGGCGCTGGTCATTACAGATGAACAGCACCGTTTCGGCGTCGGGCAGCGGGCCGGATTATCCGGCAAAGGCAACTGTCCGCACGTGATGGTGATGTCGGCCACGCCCATCCCGCGCACGCTGGCGCTGATGATCTACGGAGACCTGGATCTGTCGGTGCTCGACGAGTTGCCGCCGGGCCGCCGGAAGGTGGCTACCTACGCCGTCGGCAGCGACAAGCGCATGCGGGCGTGGAAGTATATCCGCAAGCACGTGGACGCCGGGCTGCAGGCCTACGTCGTGTGCCCGCTGGTGGAGGACGAGGAAGGCGAAAGCAGCCTGAGCAGCGCTACCGCCTACGTCAAAGAATTGACGGACGCCTTGCCGGGCGTGCCGGTGGGGCTGCTGCACGGCCGTATGAAAGCTGCGGAGAAGGAACGGGTGATGGCCGATTTCGTCGCCGGGCGGCTGGCTGTGCTGGTGTCCACCGTCGTGATCGAGGTGGGGGTCAACGTGCCGAACGCGGCGCTGATGCTTATTGAGAACGCCGAGCGGTTCGGGCTGGCGCAGCTGCACCAGCTGCGCGGCCGGGTGGGCCGCGGCCGGGCGGCTTCGACCTGTATCCTGATCTCCGACGCGCAGGGGGAGGAGGCCAAACGCCGCCTGCAGGTGATGTGTCAAACCAACGACGGTTTCCGCATCGCGGACGAAGACCTGAAACTGCGCGGGCCGGGCGACTTTTTCGGCAACCGGCAGCACGGTCTGCCGGCGCTGCGCATTGCCGACCTGGCGGCCGATATGCCGATGCTGCAACAGGCCCGGCAGGCGGCCGAGGATTTGTTCCGCGCCGGCGCGCAGGACGACGGGCAGAAAGAGGCGCTGCTGCGGGAAGTGCGGCTGCTGTTTGCCGACACGCCGATGAATTAACGCAATATTTTCCATGTATGCCGCCGCCGTCGCCGTTTACACTAACGGTAAGGGGGCGCGACGGATGAAAAAAGAAGAGCTTTGGCAGACGTTTTACCGGACCGGCCGGGTGGAGGATTACCTGCGGTACCGCTTCGAGGCACGGAACGGAAAGGAGGACGCGCATGCGCCTGACAACCGACGGGATCGTGATCCGGGAAAGCAGCAATATCGGTGAAGCGGACCGCTTCGTGACGCTGCTGACCCGGGATTTCGGGGTCATTCGCGCGGCGGCCCGCGGTGTGCGGCAGGTCAAAAACCGCAACGCGGCCGCCACACAGCTGCTGTGCTATGCCCAACTGGTCCTGTATAAAAATCGCGATACATATATCATTGATACCGCCCGGCCGGAGCGGATGTTCTTCGAACTGCGGGAGGATATAGAAACGCTGGCGCTGGCCCAGTATTTCTGCGAACTGTCCGCCGTGCTGGCGCCGCAGGAAGAGCCGGCGCAGGAGTATCTGCGGCTGTTGCTCAACGCCCTGCATCTGCTGGGAGAGAAAACGTACGGTCTGCGGCAGATCAAGGCGGTTTTCGAATTGCGGATGCTGGCGCTGGCCGGCTATTGTCCGGCGCTGCAAAGCTGTGCGGTCTGCGGAGCGGAACCGCCGCAGCCGGTGCTGCTGCCCCGGCAGGGCGTGCTGTGCTGCGCCGCCTGCCGGCCGGAACCGGGGGCCAGAGCGCTGACGCCCGCCGTGCTGGCGGCGCTGCGGCATATCGTTTCCGCACCGGCGGCCCGGTGCTTCGCTTTCCGGCTGCCGGAGCCGCAGACGGCTTTGCTGGCGGCTGTGTGCGAGGAATATTTGATGGAACGACTGGGCCGAACTTTCAAAACGTTGGAGTTTTTTCATTCTTTATGAAAAAATATGCAATTTTTTGTTTTTCTATTGCAAAAATGAAAAAAGGGTGTTACAATGTGATATCATAATCGCTCCGCCGTACCAATCCGGTGGGACGAAGAAATGAAAGGGAGTATCATAGGTATGAAAAAAGCAATTTGTATGTTGCTGGTATGCGCCCTGCTGTCCCTGTGTCTGGTCGGCTGCGGCAATGACGGCAACAGCGATTACACCCTCGTCATCGGCGGCATCGGGCCGACCACCGGCGTAGCGGCCACCTACGGCACGGCCGTGAAAAACGGCGCGCAGCTGGCCGTCAACGAGATCAACGCGGCCGGCGGCATCAACGGCATGCAGATCAAGTATCTGTTCGAAGATGACCAGCATAACCCCGAGACGGCCGTCAACGCTTACAACACGCTGATGGACAAGGGCATGCAGATCCTGATGGGCACCGTGACCAGTAAGCCCTGCATCGCTGTGGCCGAAGTCGCCCGCGAGGACAACATCTTCCAGATCACGCCGTCCGGCTCCGCTGTCGACTGCATCAAGTACGACAACGCCTTCCGCATCTGCTTCAACGATCCGGACCAGGGCACGGCTTCCGCGCAGTACATCAAGCAGCAGAATCTGGCGCAGAAGATCGCGATCATCTACGACAAATCCGACGTATATTCCACCGGTATTACCGAGAAGTTCGAAGCCAAAGCCGGCGAGCTGGGCCTGAACATCGTGGCGAAGGAAGCGTTCACCAGCTCTTCCGCGACCGATTTCAGCGCGCAGCTGCAGAACATCAAGAACGCGGACGCCGATCTGGTCTTCCTGCCGATCTATTATGAAGCGGCCGCCTACATTCTGACCCAGTCCAAGAGCGCCGGTCTGGAGACCAAGTTCTTCGGCTGCGACGGTCTGGACGGCGTGATAGACCAGCTCGGCGAACAGAACGCCGCGGCGGCCGAAGGCGTGATGCTGCTGACCCCGTTTGTGGCCACTGCCGAAGACGCCAAGACCAAGAAGTTCTCGCAGGACTACAAAGCCGCTTACGGCGAGATGCCCAACCAGTTCGCCGCCGATGCCTATGATGCGATCTACACCATCAAGGCCGCCTGCGAAAAAGCCAACGTCAAGGGCGACATGAGCGTGTCCGACATCTGCAATGCGCTCAAAGCCGCCATGCTGCAGATCGAAATCGACGGTCTGACCGGCAAGATGACCTGGAGCGCCAACGGCGAACCGAACAAGGAACCGAAGGCCATGAAGATCGTCAACGGCATATACGAAGCCATGTAAACCGGCCGGACGGTCATTATCCGCTCTGCCAGCGGGTCCTTTCTGCGGAAAGGACCCGCTTTTCCTTGCTATCTTGTCATCAAGGTAATAAGAAAAAGAAAAAAGGTATTGTAACTTGTGATATTTTGTGATATACTATACATCTATCATGATTTTGTAAAATAAAACGGCGAAAAAGAAAAGATCCGGAACAAGAGGCGGGAAGAACATGAGTTTTATTTCCAATCTGATCGGCGGGCTGAGTTTAGGCAGCATTTATGCCCTGATCGCTCTGGGGTATACGATGGTGTACGGCATTGCCAAAATGCTCAACTTTGCACACGGGGACATTATCATGGTGGGTGCGTTCACCATTTTTACGGCTGCCTCCTCACTGGGCGGCAATCCTTTTGTCGCGATCCTCTGCGGGCTGGTGACCTGCGTGATCCTCGGCGTGCTGACCGAAAAGATCGCGTATAAGCCGCTGCGCGGCTCGTCGCCGCTGGCGGTGCTGATCACGGCTATCGGTGTGAGCTATTTTCTGCAGAGCGTCGCGCTGCTGATCTTCGGTTCGACCCAGCGCCCGTTCCCCAAACTTTTCTCCCTTTCGCCGATCCGGATCGGCAAGGATCTGGTCATTAAAGGGGAGAGCATCGTCACCCTGGGCGTGACGCTGGTCATTATGGCCGGCATCATGCTGCTGATCAACAAGACCAAAATCGGCAAGGCGATGCTGGCCGTGTCGGAGGATAAGGGCGCCGCGCAGCTCATGGGCGTGAACGTCAACCGCACCATTTCCATCACCTTCGCCATCGGTTCCGCGCTGGCGGCGGTGGCGGGCCTGTTCTACGGGCTTACCTATAATTTTATCGGGCCGTACACCGGGTCGATGCCCGGCATCAAGGCCTTTGTGGCCGCCGTGTTCGGCGGCATCGGCAGCATTCCCGGCGCCATGATCGGCGGGATCCTGCTGGGTGTGATCGAAAACCTGTCCAAAGGCTATATTTCCACGGAACTGTCCGACGGCATCGTGTTCGCGGTCCTGATCCTGGTGCTGCTGATCAAGCCGACCGGCCTGCTCGGCAAAAAGATCGCCGAAAAAGTGTAAGAAAGAGGTACCGGAGATGAAAAAGAAGAAGCTCAATCTTCGCGTGCTGCTGACTTACGGGATCCTGGCAGCCGTTTGTGTGCTTGTTTTCGTGCTGATCGAGACAGGGGTGGCCAGCCGCCAGTTCAAATCGCTGGTGGTACCGCTGTGCGTCAATATGATGCTGGCGCTGTCGCTGAACCTGATCGTCGGCTTTCTGGGCGAGCTGACGCTCGGCCATGCCGGCTTTATGTCGGTGGGCGCGTATGCCGGCTGCCTGCTGTCCGTATATCTGGAAGGCACGATGCCCATGGCGCTGCGGCTGCCGCTGGTCATGCTGTTCGGCGGGCTGGTGGCGGCGCTGTTCGGCCTGGTGATCGGCATTCCGGTGCTGCGGCTCAAGGGTGACTATCTGGCCATCGTGACCCTCGCTTTCGGCGAGATCATCCGCTCGATCATCCTGAACCTCGATTTTACCGGCGGGGCGGCCGGCATCAACAACGTGCCGCGCGACATTTACCGCGGGTCCAATTATCTGATCGCCTTTGTGCTGGTGTTCATCACGCTGATCGTCATCACCAATCTGGTGTATTCCAAGCAGGGGCGCGCCATCACCGCTATACGGGACAACCGCATCGCGGCGGAATCCATCGGCATCAACATTACATATTACAAGCTGCTGGCGTTTGTCATCGCCGCCTTTTTTGCCGGGGTGGCCGGCGTGCTGTACGGACACAATATCGGGCAGCTGGACGCCAACAAGTTTGACTATAACCGCTCCATCGAGATCCTGGTCATCGTGGTACTCGGCGGCATGGGCAGCATCCCCGGCAGCCTGATCGCCGCGGGGCTGATCACGGTGATTCCGGAGGTGCTGCGCACCTTCAGCGATTACCGCCTGCTGGTGTACGCCATCGTGCTGATCGCGGTGATGATCATCAACGCGTCGCCCAGGATGCAGGCGCTGCGGGCCCGGTTCAGCGTGCGCCGCCTGTGGAAGTTGATCCGCGGCAGACGCCGGAAGAAGGAGGCGTGAGAACGATGGAAAAAACACAGGAGCAGACCCCGATGCTGAAGGTGGAAAACCTGGGCATTTCTTTCGGCGGTCTGCAGGCGGTCGACTCTTTCAATATCGAAGTGCAGAAGGGCCAGCTGTACGGCCTGATCGGCCCGAACGGCGCCGGAAAAACCACCGTTTTCAATCTGCTCACGGGCGTGTATAAGCCCACGACCGGGCGCATCCTGCTCGACGGGGAGGACCTGACCGGCCGCTCTACCACCTATATCGGCCGGCACGGCATTGCCCGGACGTTCCAGAATATCCGGTTGTTCAAAAACATGTCGGTGCTCGACAACGTTAAGGTCGGGTTCGAACATCAGTATCCGTACACGGTGGCGGAAGGGCTGCTGCGGCTGCCGCGCTACTACCGGCAGGAGAAAAAGATGGTCGAACACGGCATGGAATTGCTGGAGGTGTTCGGCCTGCAGGACGAGGCCTCTTATCTGGCGGCCAACCTGCCGTACGGCCAGCAGCGCAAGCTGGAAATCTGCCGGGCGTTGGCGACCCGGCCCAAGCTGCTGCTGTTGGACGAACCGGCGGCCGGCATGAACCCCAACGAGACGGCCGAACTGATGGATACCATCCTGTTCGTGCGCGAGCATTTTCAGATGACCATCCTGCTGATCGAGCACGATATGCATCTGGTATCGGGTATCTGCGAGCAGTTGACGGTGCTTAACTTCGGCACGGTGCTCGCACAGGGTGAGACGGCCCGGGTTCTGAAGAATCCCGACGTGATCACCGCCTATCTGGGCGAGTAAGGAGGACGGCGGAGTATGGCATTGCTGACAGTAGAGCATCTGCAGGTCAATTACGGTGTGATCAAGGCCATCAAAGACGTTTCCTTTGAGGTCAACCAGGGCGAGATCATCGCCCTGATCGGCGCCAACGGCGCCGGTAAAACCACGACGCTGCATACCATTACGGGGTTGCTGCAGGCCAGGGCCGGCCGCATCACCTTCGACGGGGTCGACCTGATGAAGACCCCGCCGCATAAAATCGTTTCCATGGGCATCGCCCATGTGCCGGAGGGCCGGCGGATCTTTCAGCAGCTGTCGGTGTACGACAACCTGCGGCTCGGGGCGTATACCCGCTCCAACCCGCGGGAGATAGCGGATTCTCTGGCGTCGGTGTATGACCGGTTCCCCCGCCTGAAGGAGCGGCGCAACCAGATCGCCGGTACCCTTTCGGGCGGCGAACAGCAGATGCTGGCGATGAGCCGCGCGCTGATGTCGCGCCCGAAGATCATGCTGATGGACGAGCCGTCGATGGGTTTGTCCCCGCTGCTGGTGTCCGAAGTGTTCGACATCATCCGCGAGATCAACGAAGACGGCACGACGGTGCTGCTGGTGGAACAGAACGCCAAAAAGGCGCTTTCCATCGCCGACCGCGCTTATGTACTGGAAACCGGGCGCATCACGCTGTCCGGCCCGGCGGTCGATCTGCTGCACAACGATCAGGTCAAAAAGGCCTACCTCGGCGAATAAGGAGAGGGATCGGATGCAGTCTCCGTTTTGGAAAGGGTTTCGCACAGGGCTTCCGGTCTGCCTCGGGTATGTGCCGGTGGCCTTTGCTTTTGCGGTATCAATGGCGGGCCGGCTGCCGTGGCAGGTGATCCTGCTGGTGTCGGTCACCAACTTCACTTCGGCCGGGCAGGCGGCCGGCAGCAACCTGATGGCCGGCGGGGCGCCGCTGCCCGAGATCGGCGTGACGGTGCTGCTGATCAACGTCCGGTATATGCTCATGTCGCTGTCGCTGTCACAGAAAATGCAGCGCATCCCGTGGTATAAGCGGCTGATCATGGCCAACGGTATTACCGACGAGGTGTTCTTCCTCGCCGCGCAGCAGCCGGGGCAGCTGTCCTGCCGGTTTTTCTTCGGGTTGGCGCTTGGCCCGTATATGGGCTGGGTGGGCGGCACGCTGGGCGGGATCCTGCTTGGTTCGGTGCTGCCGGCCGCGCTGACCTCCGCGCTGGGGATCGCGCTGTATGCGATGTTTATCGCCATCATGATCCCGCCGGCCCGCAAGGACCGGCCTGTGCTGCTGGCGGTGCTGCTGGCGGCGGCGCTGTCCTGCCTGCTGTACTATGTGCCCGGCCTGCGGGAGATTCCGGCCGGCTGGGCGCTGATTGCGGCGGCGCTGGCAGCCTCTTTGCTGGCGGCGTGGCTGTGGCCGCACCCGGAGGAACAGGGGGCGGCGGTATGATTTATTACGTATGGGGCATACTGGTGATGGCGGCGGTTACATATCTGCCGCGTGCACTGCCGCTGTCGCTGCTGCGGCATACCGTCAAAAGCCGCTTCCTGCGCTCGTGGCTGTACTATATGCCGTATGCCGTGCTGGGCGCGATGACGATACCGGCCATCCTGTATTCGACGTCGAGCGTGTGGTCGGCGGCGGTCGGTCTGGCGGCGGCGCTGGCGCTGTCTTATATCGGGCTGTCGCTGTTGCCGGTGGCACTGATATCGGCCTTGTCGGTATTTTTGACCGAATGGCTGATGCATATTGATTTCTGACGACGGGAGGGATTCTTGTGTTGCATGAAATAACGGAGTAGGCGCGGGCTGCCGCGCGTGAACTGATCGGCATGGCCCGCCCCGAACCGGGCGACCTGTTCGTGGTCGGCTGTTCTTCGAGCGAAGTGCTGGGGGAAAAGATCGGTTCCCATTCCAGCATGGAGGCGGCTGCTGCCGTACTCGACGGGATCTGGCCGGTTTTGCAGGAAAACGGATTGTTTCTGGCGGCACAGTGCTGCGAACATCTCAACCGCGCCCTCGTGGTGGAGCGGGAGGTGCAGCTGCGCGAACGGTTGGAGCGCGTCAACGCCGTGCCGCAGCCCAAAGCGGGCGGCTCCTTTGCCACGCAGACGTACGCCCGCATGGTGCATCCGGTGTTGGTTTCCTCGGTGCAGGCCGTGTGCGGGATGGATATCGGCGACACGCTCATCGGTATGCATTTGCGCCGGGTGGCGGTGCCGGTGCGCCTGAGCATCCGCCGGATCGGCCAGGCAAATCTGGTGTGCGCCCGCACGCGCCTGCCGTTTACCGGCGGCAGCCGCGCCGTATACGACGAAGCGTTGCTATGATCCTGGTGGTTTGTACCGGCAACACCTGCCGCAGCCCGATGGCGGCGGCTCTGCTGCAAAAAGAGCTGCGGGCCCGCGGCTGTGACGTCGAGGTGCAGAGTGCCGGGCTGGCGGCCGACGGCTCGCCGGCCTCTCCGCAGGCGGTAGCCGTGATGAAGGAGTGGGGCATCGATCTGTCGGCCCACCGTTCCCGTTCGCTGACGGCGGAACTGTGCGCGCAGGCGGATCAGATTTGTGTGATGACGCCTGGCCACGCGCAGATCCTGCGGCAGGCAGGGATACCGGCTGAAAAAATCTTTGTGCTCGGCGACGGTATTCCGGATCCCTACGGCGGGGATATCGCGTGCTACCGTGCCACCCGAGACGCGATCGCGCAGGGGGTTTGCCGGTTTTTGGAGGAAAACGGTCTTGTAAATATTGCACAAAACTGAATGGCAAAAATTTATCTTTACAAATACAAGACGCCGTGTTATAATAATCATGCTATAAAGGAAAAGGAGTATCCTTTTTTTAGAATTAGGAGGGGCATCATATGAAAAAGGTTTTCGTTTTGCTGGCTGTTCTGGCGTTGGCCGTCTCGGCGTTTGCTTTTTCCGCTTCGGCTGAAAAGGCTACCAAGCAGGACGTTATCGACGCCGTCAAAGCCGCTGTTCCGGAGAAGTACGAGTATCTGTATGTGGCGCAGATGGAGAAGGTACTGGACGAGGTCAACCCCAGCTCCAACAAATGCCTGCAGATCCTCGGCATCATTGAGGATACGGAGACTGCGCTGAAGAATATGGGCGTTACCGACAAAGGGCACACCCTGCGCAACTACACGTCGGAAGAGCAGAACGTACTGGTCAGCGCGCTCAACGAGATCGGCGACATCCTCGGCGTCACCTATGAAGTCGTGCTGAAGACGACTGACAGCACCGGCGCCGGCGACAGCAAGGTCATTGTGTATTACAACAACAACGCCATTGCCGAAATCGACGGCGATATCGAGCAGACCGGCGCGGAGCAGACCGCTACCCTGTGGCCGGCGGCCGTGGCGGCTCTGGGCCTGATTGCGGCGGCTGCGTTCGTGTTCGGCAAAAAAGCTCTGGCTGCCTGAAATGGCAAACCGCAACATTCATAAAGGCAATACGAAAAAGAACCTCGTGTGGAACGGGGTTCTTTTGGTATGCCCTTTTCTTTTCATCGGGCTGATGGCGGTGGCCAGCAGCTTTTGGGGCTGGCACGTCGCGCAGGAGAAATATCCGCTGTTTTCGGTACTCGTATATCCGAAACAGGCTGCCGTCCCGCCCGAGGAGCCGGATCCTGTCGTCAGCGTCCCGGCGGAGAGCGGCGATGATAAGGACGATCCGCCCCCGGAGGAATATTTTGTGCCGCACGTGTATCTGGACGACCAGTGGGCCGTTATGCACGTCGACGGGTGGGAGAAGGACGCCGTCAAGGTGTATTACGGCTGCAGCAAAACGGCCTTGAAAAAAGGCGCCGGCACCTGGGGCGGCTCCCGCTTGTGCGGGCAGGACGGCAAGCTGGTGCTCTGTGCGCATGTGACCACCTGGTTTTATGAACTGGAAACGACGCCCGTCGGCACCCGCATTACGCTGGAAACAGATTACGGCACCTACGTCTATCAGGTGCGTGAGACGCTGGTGTTCGAAAAATCCGACAATACGATCCTGGCCAACACCGACGGGGAGGAGACGCTGGTGCTCTATACCTGCTATCCGCGCTCGGTGGGGTATCGCTACACGGCGCAGCGTATGGCGCTGATCTGCGACAAGATTGAAGGGAAAACGTGGGTGAAACGCGGATGAAATATAAACCGCTTTTGATCGGCGCGCTGCGTGCGGTCTGTCTGGTGCTGCTGACGGCGGCGCTGGCGGGCGGCATAGCGTCGTTTTTGGTACGGACCGTGCTGCTCAACCGCGATTTTTATCTGCGTACCGCGGAGGATCCCGCCTATTGCGAGCAGTTGCTCACCTATGTGCGTGATGATCTGGAGGCGGACTGCGACGTATACCGGTTGCCTTTCTCCCTTGTGGAGGACCGGCTGGATACAGCACAGATCGGCCGGCAGAACCGGCAATATTTCAACGCTTTGTATGACGCGCTGACCGCCGGCGGGCAGGTGGAACGCACCGCCCAACCGGTCGACGGCCTGTACGATGCGATCGAGCGCCACCTGCTCGGGGAAGGCTTCCCGGCGGAGCAGGCGGCCGAAGACGCGGCCTACCTGTCGGAGCAGATCGCCGAACGCGTGAGTGAGAACGTCGCCGCTCTGGCGGGGCAAAAGTTTCTGTCTCCGCTTTCGCAGTACCTGTTCGCGGCAGGATGGGCCTCCTGGCTGTACCGGACGTTCTGGTTCTGGCTCGGCTCGGCGCTGGTGCTGGCGGTGTGCGTGCTGCTCTTCGGGGCGGAGCGGTTTGCCGCGCGTCTGTATCGCTTTTCGGCGGCGCTGTTCATTGCGGCCTCGGCCTTTTTCTTCCCGGCGCTGCTGCTCCGGTTTTATGATCTGCCTGGTCGCCTGCCGCTGGCGGATTCTCCGCTCAAACTGCTCATCGCCACCTTTTGGAACCGGATTCTTTCCTCCGCGCTGCTGGCGGCGTCCGTCGCATTGGCGGCGGCAGTACTCGCGGCGGGCGTTTCGGTCGTGCTGCTGCTGCTGCATGCCGCGCGCCGCGCCGATGTGTAAGCAACTATGTAAACAATTAAAAATAAAGACGGCCGCTCCGGCAGCCGCCTTTATTTTGCCTTTGTTTCAGGCATTTCGGCCGCTGCTCCGGCGGCCCGCACCGGCACCATAATAATAGGATAAGAAAAAATAAAAACTTTTTTCTTGACAAACCGGCGGAATGATAGTATAGTAGCAATTGTAGTATAGTTTTTTGGGGCGCATTGTGTCATAAAATCCCACGCGCCACCAGGCTGATCAAGGCCGCATGGTACGCCGTCACGGCGCATAACACGGTGCATATCAGCCTCGCCCCCCACACCGCCGCCCGGTTGCGGCGCAGGCGGTACAGCAGCCAAAGCGCGGCCCCCACCACCACAGCCTTGTAAAACAGCGCGGCGGGCGGGCAAGCCAACAGCAGCTGGCCAAAGGGGTTGTTTTCCTGTGCGCCGTATTGCTCGGTCAGGTACACGGTAGCACTCAGGTCGAACAGTGACAGGCCGTAGCACACCAAATACAGCAACATCATCCATCCTTTCGCGGTGGGTTTTACTATCAGTTTGTGCCGGTTTCGGCGCGTTTATCCATTTTTGTATCTTGCAAAGCAGCATCTGCTTGTTTTGTGTGATAAATCGACGTATCGTCAAGTCAGAAAGCGAGGAGAGAAAATGGAAGAGACCAAAGCCAAAACCGCGTCCAAACCGGCAAAATCGGCAAAAAAATTCGTCAACCCGGTCCTGTCGTGGTGCATTATTGCAGTAGAGATTGCGGCAGCTCTGCTCATCGGGTTCCTGCTTTGCCGCTGACCAACAACGGGCATTATGGCTGCCAGCAACAATCAGCCATAAAATAAAAATCTGACAAAAAGGGGTTTTAACAATGCGCAAAACCAAAAAACGCGGGTTTACGGTTGTAGAACTCGTGATCGTCATTGCGGTCATCGCTGTACTGGCCGCCGTGCTGATCCCGACCTTCTCCAGCATCTCCCGCAAAGCCAATCTTTCGTCCGACAAATCTGCCGTGCGTGAGATGAACATGGCCCTTGCCGCCGATGAGGCGCTCAACGGCCGCCCGGCTGATATCGAGACCGTTATGAAGGTCCTCGCCAACGCCGGTTACAACTCTGACAACTGGCAGTGCCTGACCACCGGTTATGAAGTCTACTGGTTCAAAGAGGACAACCGCCTCGTGCTGTACAACGCCAAAGAGGCCGCTGTCGAATATCCGGAAGAATACGACGCGAAGATCATGACCAACGCCAACAACCACTTCTTCCTGTATAACGAGAACAACCAGAAGGCTGTTAAGTTTGATTTCTCCATCAGCTCCTCTCAGAACGCCAGCGGCACTTCTTACATGACGCTCGACAGCAACGGCAAAGGTAAGCAGATTACCGAGCTGGGCAGCGGCGCTTCCGCTTCCGAGCAGGCGAACCTTACCGCTATCAGCGCCGCCCTCACGAGCAACACCGCGCTGAAGAGCAGCGCCCTCGACGGCGGCTCTACCGCGTATGTATACGGCAGCCGTGAGGTTACCACTCCGAAGAACGCTAACGGCAACTACGTTTCCATGCAGGTTATGGCCGTCGGCGGTTCCGCTACCCCGACCCTGAAGAGCGACGGCGAGGTCGCCGAGAACCTGTTCTACATCTCCGTCAAAGGTAACGGCGACTCTGCTACGATCATGAGCGATAAAGACGTCCAGGCCGCCGCGGGCGAGATGGTCTACACCATCTTCACCAAGATCAACGCCGGCCAGATCACCGGCGAAGCCAACATCGTGCTCGAGAGCGGCGTCACCATCGACGTGTCCGCGCACGAGTGGGCTCCGGTCAAAGAGTTCACCGGTTACTTCGGTTCTACCGATCCCAGCAAGCCCATCGTCATCGACGGCGCCCGCCTGACTGACGCGACCGGTTACGCCTCCACCGTGGGCTTCACCGGTTCCGCTTCCAAGTACTTCGTGACCGGTTTCTTCGGCACTGTGTACGGCGAGACCACCATTGAGAACGTGACCTTCCGCAACATCACCCTCAATGAGCCGGCGACCGACTACGTCCTGTCTCAGACCGACGTGGCCAACAAGAAGATCAACTCCCGTAACTGCATCGGCATCATCGGCGGTATCACCGATAAGGGCCTGAGCGACGGTATGCCTGTCAACGTGACCCTGCGCAACATCACGGTTGAAAACACCGTCAACATCGTGGCCGGCGCTACGGCCGGCGGTCTGGTCGGTTACATCGGCGGCGCCGGCGACGGCTTCAAGACCTTCGGTACCGTGACCATCGAAGGCTGCACCGTGTCCGCCAAACTGTCCTCTAACTATGTCGCGTCCAGCAACGCGTACGGCCCGATGGGCGGTTTCATCGGCCTGATGTGCCGCGATGATCAGACGGACGTTGTCTTCAAGGGCAACAACGTGTTCAACGGTTCTGTCGACGGTCACCAGAGTGTTGCCGCTATCATCGGCGACGTGCTCGCGGCCAAATCCATCACCTTCCAGGGCAACTTTGACGTCTCTGGTGCGACGCTCAACGCGAAGGGTGTGGCCATGCGTGTGGCCAACATCTGCGCCGCTACTGAGAAGTTTATCAAAGCCGGCACGGACAACAAGTTCTCCGGCCTGAACAACGTCACGGTGAACAATGCCGTCAACTTCACCATCACCAACAGCGGTGCCGGTAAAGTATACGACATCAACGGCGCTCTCGTAGCCTGATTGTAACGCTTAAATCCCCGGCCCCCTGCGCGGGGGCCGGGGAATCCCCGCTTGATCTCTCATACGGTAAAACCCGACGTCCCACAACAAGAAGGAGGTGCGTGATATGATCATACTGATGATTCTGCTGTGGTCTATCTGTGCGGTCTATATCACACACCTTCTTGAGAAGAAGAAGATGCGCGCCGCCTCCATCGCTTACACGGTGCTGTTCTGCTACCTGCTGGGGTGGACCTATCTTGTCTTCTTCTGGGACGTCTTTGATTTTGGGCTGGATCTCAGCCGCATCGCATGGCTGCACGGCAGCCAGGTCTTCCGCGCCTTTGTCGATATCCGGGATCAGATGCTCGAAGCCCCCATGTGGGTGCTGCAGAACATCGTGTGCCTGGCGGTGGTCTTTGGTATTTCCGTCATCGCCTACCTCATCGCCGCCGGTATCGATATCTACGGCGAGCTGCGGCGCATCTGCCGCCGCGTGGCCGCCCGGCGCCGCCCCTTTACACAGCGCAAATACGGTTACGGGCCCGTAACTTTGTATTGTGAAAGAATGTATCTGCGTCACTGTCGTCTGAACAATTGATGCGGTGCCTTCTTCGGACTGAAAAATAAACAGCTCCATAACACTATACTACTACACTATACTACAAAAATTAAAATCAAAGGGGTTAATGTGATCATGAAAAAGCTTAGCAAAAAAGGTTTTACTATCGTTGAACTGGTTATCGTTATCGCTGTTATCGCCATCCTGGCTGGCGTGCTGATCCCGACCTTCTCGTCCATCATCAACTCCGCCCACGCTTCTGCGGCCCAGTCTCAGGCCAAGAGCGGTCTGGACGCTGTCCTGGCGCTG
>JAFWVC010000037.1 GCA_017518415.1 Clostridia bacterium | reverse complement strand
CACCACCGCCCGGCGCATGTCCAAGTTCCGCCCGTACGAGCCGATCGTGGCCGCCACGCCGGAACTCAAGACCTTCCACCAGCTGTCGCTGTCGTGGGGCGTGTATCCGGTACTGGCGCGGGAGCAGCGCACGACCGACGAGCTGTTCAAACACGCGGTGGACTGCGCCAAGCAGATCGACCTTGTGTCCGACGGGGACCGGGTCGTTATCACGGCCGGCGTGCCGCTGGGCATTCCGGGCGGCACCAATACGCTGAAGGTACATACCGTCGGCGCCAACAACTGACGATTACGGAAAAGGAAAAAGAGGCGGAAATCTCCGCCTCTTTTTTGCTTGATTCGGTCGCACTGCGCGGGAACGGAGCGGGCAGCGGTTAAGCAATCAAGTTGACACTTGTTTTTTTATGTGATATAATCAAAACTGCCGTAAGGGGACGACACCCATCACAAAAAACAGGCGGCAACAACTCAATATTCCTTTTCAATGCGAGGGGGATGACACCCATGGAAAAAAACGTGATCGTCATGGACGAGGAAGGTAATATCATAGGAGCGACCTATGCTAAAAGAGCAAAGGGTCTCATTAAAAAAGGCAGGGCACGCTCAGTAGATGATAATACCATTTGCCTTGCGTGTCCGCCAAATGAAAGTTTGGAGGATATAAAAATGGATAATAATATAGAAACCACAACCAGCACGGAAACCACAACCAACGAGGCGGCAGACGGACAAGTAACGCTGAAGTACTTGCTGGACAAGCTCGACGAGGTCCGCACATCTTTTTTAGAGTCGGAGAAAAAACAGATAGCCTTGATCTGTCCTCCCCAAAATATGGATCCGAACAATCTGAACCCCGAATCGCTGCCGGCCATATTCCAGAACTACTACGAGACTATTACAAAAATCAAGACGACGTCGCAAACGACTTTGCAGCAGCTCACGGGTGTTTATACCGACTTGATCAACGAACGGAAGAAAAGCGAAGCGGGGCGTTGCCTGAATCCCGAGGAACGTAAAGAGTTTCTCAACCTCGTAAAACAGTATGCGGAAAAAGCGGGTCCCGGCGTTCTCGTACCCGACTTTGCCGGCATCGCACACGTACTGTACGGCGTATAAGCCGCGTCAAAAATCAGGTTCCATTACAAAAGAAAAGGCTTGAACCCAATTTGGGTTCAAGCCTTTTCACATGCGGAACGGCGTCTTTCGTTTTATCTCCGGCCGGTTCTCTTATCTTTTTTGTGAGAACCGCCGAGTTCCTTTTTTTGCTTCAATCGTCGCTCAGCAGCACCAGATGCGCGATGCCGGGAATGCTTTCCCCCTGCTGGCAGGAGGTGGGCGACATCAGCGCGCCGGTGCCGATGAACAGCACCCGGTGCAGCCGCCCGGCGCCGATCTCGCGCAGGATATGGGAGCATACCACCGCCGCGGAACAGCCGCAGCCGCTGCCGCCGGCGTGTACGTCCTGCGTGCGGCGGTCGTAAAGCATCAAGCCGCAATCGTTATACCGGTCCTGCACCCGCAGGCCGCGCTGCTGCGTCAGTTCGCAGAACAATTCCGCCCCGGCGGCAGACAGGTCGCCGGTGAGGATCAGGTCATACTCCGCGGGAACGGTACGGGTATCGGTCAGGAACCGAGCCAGCGTATCGGCGGCGGCCGGTGCCATGGCGGCGCCCATGTTGTTGACGTCGGTCACGCCCATATCCACCACGCGCCCGCCGCACGCCGCGCGTAACCGCACGCCCTTGCCTCCGATGCCCACGACGGCCGCCCCGGCGGCGGTCGCCGTCCACTGCGAGGTGGGGGTCCGCTGACTGCCGTATTCCAGCGGAAAGCGGAACTGCCGTTCCGCCGCACAAAAGTGAGAGGAGGTCACGGCGCAGCATACGTCGGCCGCGCCGCTGTCTACAAATACGGCTGCCATCGCCATCGTCTGCGCCATGGTGGAGCAGGCACCGAACTGGCCGAACAGCGGGATGCCCAGCTCCCGCAGGCCGAAGGTGGAGGCAATGCATTGGTTCAGCAGATCCCCCGCAAACAGAAAATGGATCTGAGACGGTACGAAGCCGGCCTTCTGGATGGCCAGCGTCGCGGCCTCCCGCTGCAGGGCGCTTTCCGCCTGTTCCCACGTTTTGGCGCCCAGCGTGGTATCCTCAAAGACCCGGTCGAACTGCGGGCCGAGCGGGCCCTCGCCTTCTTTTTTGCCGACGACGGCCGCCGCCCCCAGAATCGTCGGACGGCTGGAAAAAAGGACGGTGTGCTGCCCTTTTCTTTCCGGCATGTGACGGGAGCCTCCTTTCATGATGAAAAATAAACATCTGCCCACAAAGGTGCCCGTACGGGAGGGTCAGAACAGCCCGACGACCCAGTAGATCAGGCCGTACAGCACCGAGGCGGCCATCCCGTATACCAGCACCGGGCCGGCGATCACGAACATTTTCGCGGCCATCCCCAGCACCAGCCCTTCGCTTTTGAACTCGATCGCCGCCGCGGCGATCGAGTTGGCAAAGCCGGTGATGGGAACGGAAAGCCCGGCGCCGGCCCGCCGCCCGACGTCGTCGTACACGTGCAGAACGGTGGCCAGGACGCTGAACGTGACCAGGATCAGCGATGCCGTCAGCCGCGCCTGCGGCAACGGCATACCGGCCTGCCGCAGCAGATCGGCGCTTAACTGGCCGGCGGCGCACAGCAGGCCGCCCACGCAAAAAGCCCACGCGCAATCCGCCGCCACAGGGGAGGCCGGCCGTTTGCGCGCGGCCAGTTTTTGATATTCGCGCTGCGTCATGATGGACGCCTCCTTTTTCCGGTAGTATGCCGCGGCGGGCGGGCCGCTATGCGCCGCGCCGCCGGAAGGAAGATAATTTTTTGAAAAAAACGTTGACAACCGAAAAAAGGGATGTTATAATGACGGTTGCCGCATGTACCGGGCGATATATTTTATATCATAAAGTGGCTTTGCCACGCCCTTTGCAGCGAGACTGAAAAAAGGCAGGTTTATCTATGTACGCCATTATTGAAACCGGCGGCAAACAGTATAAGGTGCAGACGGGCGACGTTCTGTTCATCGAAAAGCTGGATGCGGCCGACAACGACGCCGTCACCTTTGACAAGGTGCTGGCGCTGCACAACGGCAAGGAGCTCAAAATCGGCGCTCCGCTGATCAAGGGCGCCTCCGTGGAGGCGACTGTCCTCAAAAACGGCAAAGGCCGTAAGATCCGCGTGTTTACCTATCGCGCCAAAAAAGGCAGCAAACGCGCCATGGGTCACCGTCAGCCCTACACCAAGGTGCAGATCGGGGCCATCCACGCCAGAGCCACCCGCGCGAAAAAGACGGAAGAGCCGGCTGCCGAAGAGGCATGATCCGGGCGGTCTTCTTCGTCCGTGCCGGCACCGTGTGCGGGTTTTCGCTCACGGGGCATGCCGACCGGGCGCCGTCAGGCAAGGACATCGTGTGCGCCGCTGTTTCTTCGGCCGCGTATATGACCGTTAACACCATTACAGAGGTTTGCCGCTGTCCGGCTGATATCCGGCAGGATGAGCAGGCCGGGCAGATGACGGTCCGCATCGCGCCGGATAAGGCGGCATCCTGCCGGGATATCCTGCAGGGGTTTTACCTGCACATGCAGGGGCTGGCAGAGCAATATCCCCGGCACATCCAGACAGAATATACGGAGGTGTAAGATATGTTGAAGATCAATATCCAGCTGTTTGCTCATAAAAAGGGCGTCGGCTCTACCAAAAACGGCCGTGATTCCGAATCCAAGCGGCTCGGCGTCAAACGGGCGGACGGGCAGTTTGTGCTTGCCGGCAACATCCTGGTGCGTCAGCGCGGCACCCACATCCATCCGGGCAACAACGTGGGCATCGGTTCAGACGACACGCTGTTCGCCATGATCGACGGGCATGTGCGTTTCGAGCGTCTGGGCAAAGATCGCAAGCAGGTCAGCGTGTACGCTGCGGAGCAATAAGCATTCGGCCCTGCCCTTCGGCAGGGCCTTTTTCTTGTCAAAAAGGGGGAGAAAGCTTTGTTCATCGACAAAGCGGTCATCACCGTACAAGCCGGCCACGGCGGCAACGGGGCGGTGGCCTTTCACCGTGAAAAATACGTGGCGTCCGGCGGGCCGGACGGAGGGGACGGCGGCCACGGCGGCCACGTCATCCTCGTCGTGCGGGACAATCTCAATACTTTGGCCGACTTTCGCTATAAACGCAAGTTCAAGGCGGAAAACGGCATGCCGGGCAGCGGCCGCCGCTGCAACGGCAAAGCCGGGGAAGACTGCGTGATCGGCGTACCCCGCGGCACGCTGGTGTATGACCATGAAACCGGCCGCCTGCTGGCCGATCTGTCGGATGATACGCCGTTCATAGCGGCCCGCGGCGGGCGCGGCGGTTTCGGCAACTGCCATTTTGCCACGCCGACCCGGCAGGCCCCCCGCTTTGCCCGCCCCGGTACGCCGGGGCAGACGCGGCAACTGCGGTTGGAACTGAAACTGTTGGCGGACGTGGCGCTGGTCGGTTTCCCCAACGTGGGCAAATCCACCCTGATCTCGGTCGTCAGCGAAGCCAAGCCGGAGATCGCGAACTATCATTTTACCACCGTGTCGCCGGTACTGGGCGTGGTGCGGGTGCAGCAGGGGACTTCTTTTGTGATGGCCGATATTCCGGGGCTGATCGAAGGCGCCGGCGAAGGGGTCGGCCTCGGGCATGATTTCCTGCGCCACGTCGAGAGGTGCCGGCTGCTGGTGCACGTGGTGGATGTGTCCGGCAGCGAGGGCCGCGACCCGTTGGAGGATTTTGACACCATCAACCGGGAGCTGCGCCGGTTTGACGAACAGCTGGCCGACCGGCCGATGCTGGTGGCCGGCAATAAATGCGATATGGCCGACGAGCAGCAGCTCGCCCGGTTTGAACAGGCGATGCGGGAACGGGGTTATCGCTATTTCCCGATGATGGCGGCCATCGCCCACGGCACGCAGGAGCTGGTGCTCGCCTGTGCCGAGATGCTGCAGACGCTGCCGCCGGTCAAGGTGTTCGAGCCGGAACCGGAGATGTTTGCCCTGCCGGAGACCGACCGCTCGGTGCATATCACCAGGGAGGACGGGATCTACTTCGTCGAGGCCGAATGGCTCGCCCGGTTGTTGGAGACGACCGACATCAACGATCCCGACGGGCTGCAGTATTTTCAGCGGGTGCTGGCCGGCAGCGGCGTGATCGCCGCGCTGGAACAGGCCGGTATCCGCGAAAAGGACACCGTCAATATTTACGATTTTACCTTTGATTTCGTGCCGTAAGGAGGGTTTGTGTTGGACAGGATACCAACCGGCGACGGGCCGGATCTGCATACCGTCAGCCCGTTGAATCTGGCTTTCGTAGGGGATGCGGTATTTGAACTGCTGGTGCGCCGGCGGCTGGTGCAGGACGCCAACCGTCCCAACGCGGCGCTGCACAGTTTGTCCGTGCAGCAGGTATGCGCGCCGGCACAGGCCGCCGCGCTGGACCGGATCATGCCGCTGCTGACGGAGGAGGAACAAGCCGTATACCGGCGCGGGCGCAACGCGCATACAACCCGCACCGGCGGGGAATACCATAAAGCAACGGGGCTCGAAGCTCTGTTCGGGTATTTATACCTCGGCGGCCGGATCGCGCGGATACAGGAACTGTTTGATCATATCACCGCCGAATAAAAGGCGGTGTTTTTTTGTCTTTTCGTCATACGGCGGCCGATGCGGCCTGCTATACCGCCGGCAGCCTGCTGTACGCGGCGTCGGTCAACGTGTTTGCGGCCCCGAACGGCATCGCGCCCGGCGGGGCGACCGGTGCAGCCACGCTGCTGCACGAGCTGTGCGGCATACCGATCGGCGGCACGGTGATGCTGATCAATCTGCCGCTGCTGCTGGCAGCCTACCGGCGGCTCGGCCGCGGGTTTACCGTGCGCACCCTGCTGGCTGCGGCGCTCAGTTCTGTTTTGATCGACGGTACGGCGCCGCTGCTGCCGCCCTTTGTCACGCAGGAGCGGCTTCTGGCCTGCCTGTTCGGCGGCGTGCTGTCCGGCGCGGGGTTGGGGCTGATCTGTCTGCGCGGCGCCACCACCGGCGGCAGCGAGATCGCGGCCCGGCTGCTGGCGCAGCGGTTTCCCGCCTTTTCCATCGGGCGGATGCTGTTGGCGGTCGACGCGGTGGTGATCGCCGCCGCCGGGCTGGTTTACGGCAGCCTGATCCACGTGCTGTACGCAACGGTTATGCTCTACGTTTCCACCCGGGTGCTCGATGCGGTGGTGTACGGGGTGCGGACCGCCCGCGTCGTGTATATCGTGACCGACCGGGCCGAAGAGATGACGGCCGCGGTGCTGCAAACGCTGCACCGCGGCGTAACGGCGCTGCCGGCCGTCGGCGGATATTCCGGCCGGGGGCATACCGTACTGTTCTGCGCCGTGCGTTCTACCGAGGCGGCGGCGCTGCGTGCGCTGGTGCGCCGGACCGATCCGGCCGCTTTTCTGATCACGCTGCCGGCCGAGCAGGTGGACGGGGAAGGCTTCCGGTAAGCGCTGCCTGCCGGAAGCTTTTTACGCTTGAATGTCGCGCGGGTTTGTGATATACTGATAGAAAACGCCGAACCCGGTGTTTCCCCATACGGAGGGACAAAAATGGAATTACTCAATTTTTCAGACCCGGCCGCCTGTGAGGCGTACGAACGCTTTGTGCAAAGCCATCCGAACGGCAGTTTCACCCAGTCTTTACGGTGGACCGCCGTCAAGGAAGATTGGCAGCACGAAGCGATCCTGTCGCGCGATGCACAGGGGCGGATCCGCGGCACCATGCTGGTGCTGATCAAGCGGGTCCCGGTATTGCGCTGTACCATGCTGTACGCGCCGCGCGGGCCGGTTTGCTCTTACACGGACGGCGAAACGCTGCGTGACCTGATGCAGGGGGTGCGCGCGCTGGCCCGTCAATACCGGGCGTATCTGTTCAAATGCGATCCGCCCTTCCCGGCGGAGGATGAGGCCGCGCTCGCGCAGATGGAAGCGCTCGGCTTTGTGCGCCGGACCGATCTGGGCGAGAACACGGTGCAGTGTATCCATAATTACGTGCTGGACATCGCCGGGCGCAGCGAAGAGGAGCTGCTGGCGTCTTTCCATAACAAGTGGCGGTACAACATCCGTCTTGCGGAACGCAAGGGCGTCGTCTGCCGCTGGTATGACGCCGACACGCTGGGCGATCACATGGATGAGTTTTATCCCCTCATGCGGGAGACCGGCGCGCGGGACGGGTTCCATATCCGGTCCGAGGCGTATCTGACCGGGCTGCTGACCCGGCTGGGCCCGCAGCATTGCCGGCTGTATCTCTGTTATTATGAGGGGCGCCCGGTCAGCGGCGCCATCACCATCCAATATGCCGGCAAGACCTGCTACGTGTACGGGGCCTCCGCTACCGAAGGCCGCAGCGTGATGCCCAATCATCTGATGCAATGGCAGATGATCCGCTGGGCGGTGCAGAACGGCGATTTGTTGTACGATTTTCAGGGCATTCCTTATTATTACGACGAAACGCATCCCAACTACGGCGTGTACCGCTTCAAAAAAGGGTTCAACGGCCGGGTGCTGTCGTACGGCGGTGAGTTTGATCTGGTGCTCTCTCCTTGGAAAAAGCGGTTGGTAGAGTGGATGTACGGCCTGTGGAAGCGTCTGCGCCGCTCCGCGT
>JAFWVC010000036.1 GCA_017518415.1 Clostridia bacterium | reverse complement strand
CCCGGATCGTCCGCCGGGTCGTCCCCCTGGCCGCCGCCCGTGATCGTCACCCGCACCGGGACTTCCAGCGGCTTTTCCAACTCGTCGGCGTGGATCAGGATAATCTACTGGTACGTGCCCGCCTTCAGGCCGGAATTGAGTCGCAGGGACCAGTTGGAGCCCGTGCTTTGGCCGGCATGGAGGGTATCCAGCGAGGCATTCTGTGCCTGCAGGGAGAAGAACCGGTCTGCCCCTTCGCCCAGCTGCAGATGCACGTGGCTCAGGTTGCCGGTCCCGGTGGCCCGCACGGTCAGGTCGATCATTTCCTGCTCGCCGTACCCGACCGGCAGCGTCCCGAAGTCGATCGGGTCGGCCTGCGCCTCATAGACGATCTCCGCGTCGCTTTCCACCACGGTAAACGGATAAAACACGGTGGTGATCTCCACGTTGTCCGCTGCGAAAAAAACGCTGTCCTGATAATACCCGACCCCGAGCCCCTGCCGGGGCCGCACGCTCCATGTCTCGTGATCCGTCTGCCCGGCCGGGATAGCCTGCGGCGTCCGGTTCTCGATCAGTTCCAGCGAGGAATCCTCGGCCAGATAGGCCCGCAGGTTCTCCGTCGCGTAGGCGCCGGTGTTGGTCACCGCCAGCGGAACCGCTTCGACCGCGCCGTACCCGAGCGGCAGATCGCTGAAAGTGCCGTCTTCGATGTAAAGGGTCGTCTCGTTTTCCGCCCGTTTCCACTGCACGGTGAAGACGTCGCTGTAATACGTCTTTTCCTCCTCGTCTACGATCAGACGATACTCGAAAGTCGCTTCAAAAGGATGGTCAGGAATCGTATACGGAGAGGTAACGATCTCCATGTTGCCCCAGTCATAGGTGGAGCCTTCCCGCATTTGCAGCATACACTCGCAGGGCCGGTTGGTCTCGAAAGTAAAGGTATACGGCTGCCCTATGTTGACTACACCGCTCTGTGGCTGCTGCGTAAACACCACGTCCTCGGCCGCGGCCGGCACGTATACCGGCAGAGCCAGCAGCGCCGCCGTCAAAATCACTGCCGACAGCCACGCCGTCAGGTGGTTTCGGTTTCGTTTCATCATCACGCCGCCCTTCCCCGCCTGCCGCCGCCCCGAAAGGGCGCCCGGCAGGCCGTTGCTTTTTTGTTTGCCACCATTATAGCGGCTTTTGCCGCGTCTGTCAACGCTGCCGGCGCCGCTTGTACGGTCCGTTATCCGGCCCGGGTTGAAAAACCGTGCCGCCGCATGCTCTGTCCTCAGCGCCTGTATCACGCAACGGCACGGGGCGGAGTCCGCCTCGTGCCGTTGTAAAAAGGGATTTGCCTGAAACGTTACATTTCAAGGGATATGATCAGGTCCATAATTTCATTGACGTCTGCTTGTCTTTCAAAGCCGGCCTGATAGGCGATCCCGCTTTGCCCGGTCGGAAAATACCAGACGCGAATCTGATCGCCGTTAAACTCGGGGAGTTGTACGTAAAAAGTTCTGCCCTGATATTCATAAATATCGCCTGCGGGAGTGATCCCCTCCGTCATTTTGTTCTGATCCCGCAGATCAACGGATCCGTTCGTAAAGACATAAGCCATTGACAAGCAATACGCCTCGCTTGCGTAAATGTCACCGTTTGGGCTGGCGATGACAACTCTGTAATTTGTAAAACGACTGCTTTCGCACGATTTGATCGGGTGTGCAAACCTTTCTTTTGCCGCATCATAATCCACAACCAAATCCGTATAAACAATGCCGGAGTCGCCGGACGTGGCTTTCGTCGGGGACGGTGTCGTTTCTGTCGTTCCTTCGGAAGACGGCCCGGTGGGGATAGCCGCTGACGTATCCGGCACTTGCGAGCCTACCGCATTTGGCGGCACCAACGAATGAAAGGATTGCGACGTCAGCGCAACGATTCCAAAAACTGATACGCCTAATACGGCTGCGAATACGGCCGCAATCCCCATAACGGTAATGGCTTGCCGCTTTTTGCGTTCTGCTTTTATGCCGGCTGTGATGGCGGAAAACTGTTCCGATTCACGCAAATATTTTTCATCGGCTTGCGCAATGGCACACAACAAATCGCTGCTGTTCATGAAAAAACTCCTTCCATATATTTTTTTAGTTTTTTTCTGGTTCTCATTAGAATCGTCCGAACATATCCCTCGGTAATTCCGTACTCAGCGCCGATCTCAGCAGGGTCTTCGAAAAAATGATATCTTCGAATAAAGATCGTTCTGTCCCGCGCGGATAAGGAAGACAAAAAAGTATTGACCGCCTCCTTTAAGTCCTCGGAAGTCATTTGACAACGGGAGGGCAGGCAGGTGGCAAGTTCTTCTGTAAGGACACGGTTTTTATCAAACAACACGTCGACCTCCACAGAAAACTGTTCTGCCAGTTTCAGAATCATTTTATAATTCGGGGGGCTTTTGCTTGTTTCCCATTTTGAAATGAGGTCCCGGGAGACAAACAGTTTTTCAGCCAGCTGTTCCTGCGTCATATTCGCTTGTGTCCGAAGCGCTGCAATGATTTGACCGGTCTTCAACGTGCGACACCTCCTGCTGCAAGTTTATTATAAAGCCGGAGCCTGTCCGTATGCAAGGGAAAGAACGTATCATGCACAAAAGGCGGAAAGCTGTGTTCATAACAAACACGCCTCCGGCGCTTCCAACGAAGGAAAACGCCGGAGGTAAAAGCCAGCCGAATCGGTATATGTAAATAAAAATGTAACCGATCAAATGTTCGGTGCGTTGGGCCTTGTACTATTTCCCAACGCGGAGAACAATTTCGGCTACATTGGTAGTATAGCATACGACGGAGACAATGTCAATACTTGCGGCAAGGGTTTCTCGCCTTTTTTCGCGCCTCTTAGGGCACAAAGGGAAAGCAGCCCGTCCTGTATGGACGGGCTGCTTTGTGTGTCAGCACCTACTTATCTTCCCGGGCCGCTTCCAGCCAAGTATTGTCAGCGTGGATGAGCTTAACTTCCGTG
>JAFWVC010000035.1 GCA_017518415.1 Clostridia bacterium | reverse complement strand
GACGTCCACGTCGCTGAAGCCCCACGGCTTGGCGCCGGCCACGAAGGTGCAGCCGAACTTGTCCGCGTACGGTTTGCAGTGCATCGGATCGGTCGCACGCATGTCCAGAATGTACTGCAGTTTTTCTTTGGTGACCACGCCGTCCGGATCATGCACATAGCCGTCCGGGCCGGAGAAATAGGTCACTTTGGCGCCCAGCTCGGCTGCCTTCTTCATGATGCCCCAGGCCACGTTGCCGTAACCGGACACCGCAATCCGTTTGCCCTCGATGCTGTCGCCCTCGTGCTTGAGGACCTCCTGCAGATAATACACGGCACCGTAACCGGTTGCTTCCGGACGGATCAGCGAGCCGCCATAGCTCATCCCTTTACCGGTGAGCACGCCGTTTTCCCATACGCCCTTCAAGCGGCGATACTGGCCGAACAGGTAGCCGATTTCACGGCCGCCCACGCCCATGTCGCCGGCGGGCACGTCGCAGTCCGGCCCGATATAACGGTACAACGCCGTCATAAAGCTCTGGCAGAAACGCATCACTTCGGCGTCGGACTTGCCGGCCGGGTCAAAGTCGGAACCGCCCTTGGCGCCGCCGATCGGCAGCCCGGTCAGCGAGTTTTTGAAGGTCTGCTCGAAGCCAAGGAACTTGATGATGCCTTCGTACACGTTCTTCTGGAAACGCAGGCCGCCCTTGTACGGACCGATGGCGCCGTTGAACTGGCAGCGCCAACCGCGGTTGGTGTGCCAGGCGCCGTTGTCATCCTGCCAGCAAACGCGGAAGGTGAACATCCGCTCCGGCTCGACCATGCGGTTGAGCAGGTCCGCCTTTTCATATTCCGGATGTTTGTCAACGACCGGCTCCAAAGAGGAGAAAACCTCCTCCACCGTCTGCACGAACTCGGGCTCCCCGCCATGCTTGGCCTTGACGTTGGCCAGCACGCTTTCGATATACTTGTTCATAGCCGTTCCTCCATCGTATTTTTCTTTTCCCGCCAAGCGGGAAATCATTCATAAAGAACGATGAATATTATAAAATCAAAGCCGCCGCTTGTCAACCCGTATTTGAAAGAAGCGCGGCAATTTTTATCACTTTTTTCTTGAAAATAAAAAAAGCGCCGCGTTTTTTTCAAAAAAGCGGCGCAAAATGCAGGAAGATCTTCTCCTCACTGCAAAAATCACTCTTCGGTCGGGATCAGGATCAGCACGCAGTGAGTCGTATCCGCCAGTGTTTCATACGGCCATAAACGGAGCATCCCGTCCGGCAGCAGCGCGTCCACCGTTTCGGTAAACCACTCGCGGTTCTGTACGAAAAAGCGGCCGTTGGCAAAACCGGCCGGAGCAAAGCTCAGCTCGATCACCGGCTTATTGAGGCGCAGTTGGGCGGCTGCCGCCCCGGCGATCTCTTCCAATGCAAAAGAATTGATGCGGGCGCCGGTACGATGATAATATTCGTCTTTTTGAGCGGTGCACGTATCCACCCACTCCATGGACGGATCCATCGTATGGGTCAGCTCAATCTGTACGGTGGAAAGGTTGAAATAGATATGCTGAACGCCCCAATCAGCATCGTCCCAGGTGGGATCCAGATGATAATTCAGGCCGTTGATGGTCACAAAGTTCCACATATGCAAAGCGCCGTCCTTGTCGGAACCGACCACCAGCGTACCCGGGATGCCCGCCCGCTGCAACAACAGCAGCATGGCCCGGGCGTACCCTTCGCACACGGCCCGGCCGCCGACCAGCGCGCCGTACGCGGAAAAGGCATCCGCATATTTGGCCGGCACGTCGCCCGTTACCTCGACGTCCTGCTCATATTCGCATTGCAGCAGCAGCTTATCGTGGATCCACAACTCGCGTTCAAAATCGTCGCCGGCCGGCAGATCTTTCAGGAAATCGGCCGTTGCCCGCTCCATCTCCTGCCAGGCCAGCGCCCGCGTCTGCTGATCCATCGTAAAGGTCAGCTTCAGCTGATGAAGTTTCTGGTTGCCGTCATAGCCGTATAGGTTGCCGATAAAGAAAAACTGCGGATTGTCGCGGATAAAGCTGTTGTACAGGCTGCTGACCCGCTCCTCATCCGTCAGAGGGTGCGGCAGCGTAACCGATACACCGGCACGCACCGTATCCTTCCCTTCGGAAAGAATGCTGACGGTGGAAAGGGTGTCGCGAGCCTGCCAGACGGCTTGATACACGGCAGAGTAATTTTCTTTCTGCTGCGCATCCAGGCGGGAGTAACACCATCGGTCGCGGTACTGCGGCAGCAGCGTTTCATCCAACGTAAAAGCAGGCGTTTCCGGCCCGGTCGGTATCCAGAAGGAACAACCGGAGAAAGTCCACGCAGCAGCCAACCATGCCAGCAAAAAAAGCAGCGCCCTCTTTTTCATCCGGGCCCCTCCTCTCCGTTAGGATAATACAAGCGCGCGTCCCCGTAACCGGCTTCCGACCCGGGCAGCAGCGCACTGACCGCAAGGCCGCCCTCATTATGCTGCGCCAGATATTCCAGCGCGGCGCTGGCCTTGACGTAATCCGAAATGCGCACGTTGCCGTCGGTATACCCGATCAGGCTGCTGAACTTTTTTTCCAGCACAGCGGGGAACCGCATCGTCTGATTGATCAACTCTGCCAAAAAGGTGCAGGCACGTTCTGCCCGGGTGCGCGCCGCGGCCGCATCGTCCTGCAGGAACAGCAGATCACACACAGCCCGACTGCTCAGAGAATAGCGCCTGCCGGCCTCGTAACGTACCCGGATGCCGGTCCGGTTGACGTACTGCACCGGCCGCGAAAAAGTATGCTCCAACGCGCCGCCCGCATCGTCCAGAATCTTTTCGGCATTCTCCCGTGTGACGGTCAGCGTATATCCGACGGTGTGCCCCAGCGTTTGTTCCAGCGCCTGTCCGGCCTTCTGCCAGCCCCAGCGGTCCATTACGTCCCGCAGCGGCAGCACGTCCCCTCCGACGGTCACGGCCGTATGCTCCGGCACGCCGGTAACCCGGATCTGCCCGGCCGCCGGATCGCATTCGACCAGTACAAAGGTGTAAAGGTCTTCCCCTTTCACGGCTAAAAAAGCCCGTACCACGTCCTCTTCGTCGAATACAGGGCCCGACGCATCCGCGGAAGAAACCGGACGACGGTTCTGCGGTACGTACACCTGCATGAACCACCAGATCAGCACGCCTAAAAACAGTAAAAAGCAAACGGCAAAGGTCCCCGCGACGATCAAAAAGCCGCGGGCCCTCTTGCGATGGGGTTTCTTGTCTGCGCGAAACCCGACCAAAGCCGTCGCCTCCCCTTTTGATTATTTCAGCACGTTCATGGTCAGACCGGTGATCAGTTTCGGATAAAAATAAGTAGATTTCTGAGGCATTTTTGCCCCGGCGGCAGCCACGTCCCGTATCTCCGTCACGCGGGTCGGGTTCAGGATAAAACAAGCCTGCGCCGCGCCGTCCCGTACCTGGCCGATGGCCTGCGACAGGCTGCGGGTGTAAGTAAGGTTAACCTGATTTTTCATGTTTTCCTTGTCGATGCCCAGCAGTCGCTCCAAAATCATCGAGTGCAGGATCTGCACGTCGAGATGCCGCACCGCCGGTGGGAATCCGGCCAGTTGTTCATCCGACAGACGGATATCCCGCAGTGTCAAGGCAGCATACTTGTCACCGCCGGTATAAAGGCCAAAGGTCTTTTGCCCCTTTTTGTACGCTTCCAGCATACGATCGTTCATCTCGCACAGCGGCAGACCCCGCGTCACGACAAACTCCCGTTCGCACGCCTGCAGCAGCGCAGCCGCGTCAAAGTCAGGCAGATCCCGCAGCAGCCGGTGCGTCGGGAATACGGCCAGTCCCGGATGCTCCATTTCGACCAGATACATCATCACATAATCGGAAGCTTCACCCGCGGGGACCCCCTGTTCCCGCATAGTATCGCGATATTTCAGCGCCGTCTCATACCGGTGATGCCCGTCCGCAATATACAGCCGCACGCCGCGGAACTTATCGGTGATGCGTTTGATCCACACCGGATCGTCCACCGTCCACAGCCGATGGATCGAGCCCGCCTCGTCGGTCAGTTCCACGTCTGCAGGTACCGCCATCAGCTGCTGCAGCATCGGCGCAGAAGGTTCTCCCGCGTCGCTGTCCATGTACAAAGAGTAAATGTTGCTGAAATTGCAGGCCGTCGCCTTCATCAGTTCAAAACGGTCGGCCTTTGCTTTGGAAAGCGTTTCCTCATGCGGCAGAATGATACCCTTGGAAAACTCTTCCAGATGCACCTGCGCAATGATACCGGCCACACTATGGCGGCCCGGGCCGAGCGGGCAGCCATCCATCCCGTCGGTGGAAAACTCGATTTCATATATATAATACCCGGGGCGCTCATCCTGACGGAGCAGTCCTTCCGCCTGCCAGCCGGCAAGCGTTTCAGCCGCCTGCCGATACGGGTCTTCCCCGTCTCTCGGCAATTCCAGACGGATGATATTGTGCGGGTTGCGCTGCAAATACCCCTGCCTCTGCTGTTCGGAAATAATGTCGTACGGCGGGCAGACAAGCTGCTCCGGCGCGCCGGCGGTCCGGTCGAACCGCAAGGCGCGGAATGCACGTATTTCGGCCATAAACATTCCTTCTTTCCTGTTGAAAAAGATTTTTTTCATTATATCATAACCGGATCCTTTTGTACAGAAAAGATTTGCTAAAAAATCTTTCTGATTTTTCCGTCTGTTCCTTGATTTTTTCGGTTGATGGATATATCATGTAATCAGGCGGTGACCGATTCCACGACAGGAGGAATGATAATGAAAACGATCGCCTTGCTTTGTGTATGTTTGCTTGTGCTGCTGTCAGCCGGATGCGGCGGGCAGACGGATCCCGCTCCGGTCATTCCGACGCCGGATGCGTCATCCCCTTCCGGCGGTACGACCGTTCCCACGGAACCGTCTTCCACCGTCAAAACAGACAATACCACTACCCCGACGGAGCCTTCCGCGCCTTCTGAGCCTTCTTCCCCCACGACCGCGGCCGAGCCGCCCGCTCCCTCCGACGGTTATGCAATCGCCGACAGGGCCGTTTCGCTCATCGGCACCTCTTTCCGGATGGGCGGCATCGGGCCGACTGAGTTTGACAACCCCGGCTTTGTGTATTACTGCTATAAAGAGCAGGGTATCAAGATCCCCCGCCGGGCGCCTCAGATGGCGGAAACCGGCACCGAAATCCCGAAAGATCAGCTGCAGCCCGGCGACGTCGTGATTTTCTGCAACGACATCGGCGGCGAGCCCGCTTTCGTCGGCATCTATATTGCCGACGGTGAGTTCGTCTCCTGCGACAACCCGGATACGCCTACCAAAACGCACAATTTCAACGCCAAATATTTTACCCAGCGTTTTATCACCGCACGCCGCTACTACTGATAAAATGACGAAAAGAGGCCCTGCCCGGCATCGGGCAAGGCCTTTTTGTTTTTCTGCCCTGTACGGGGACCGTCTCCGGACCGGAAGCCCAACGGCTGACGGCGTCGCACTCCCACTCGAAGACCAGCAGAACGGCCCGGGCGGCCGGCGACAGCGTTTCCGCTGCCGCTGTGATCCATTCCGGTATCGAAAGATTCCTGCTTTGCCATGCGCCATCCTGCCAGGTGTAAGCCGGTATCAGTTCCGCGCTTTCTCCCGTTGTGCAGCGGGTGTTGTATTCCGCCCAGACAAAGCCGGTGCCGAGCAGCAGCAGGCAGACCGTCACGCAAAAAGAGCCCGCAAACACACGTCCGTATTTTTTCCGTCTCAAGAAAATACCGTCTCCTCTTTCAAAAACAGAGCCAATCGGCGTCCGAACAGATCCGCCGCGCGCATTGCCTCCGGCAAAGTGTTGCTGTCGCTGCCCATTTCCACCAGGAAACAGTACGGCGCCGTATGCTGGTTGAAGCGTCCGTCCCGCAGGATCATCGGCCGCATCAGCCCGTCGCCGGACGCATCGGCGTACTGCTGCAGCCGGGCGGCAATGGTCAGGTTGTTTTTCCAGCCGGGGTTCGGCACGGAGGCGGTATCGCTCAGCCCGACGAGCAGCATAACCTGCGCCGTTTTTTTACCGTCGATCACCACCGTCGGCTTGACTTTGGTCGTTTCGTCCGCCATGATTCCGTCGCGGTGCAGATCGATCACGATCTGAATGGAAGGATGCTGCTGCAGAATCTTCTTCACCGTTGTCAGGGACCGGCTGTATGCGTTGCTGTATTGCGGGTAATCGTGCACCGTGACATCGTGCAGAACGGGGATGCCCGCGTCGCGCAGACGGGTTGCGACAATTTCCCCGATAGCCGTCACGTTTTTGCCTTCATCCTGCGTCCGGCTCGGGTCGGATTTGTTGTAATATCCGGCGTCATAAGCCATATAGCTTTCCGTCGTGTGGGTATGCATCAACAGCACAAGAGGCTCTTCCCCGGTATCCTGCAGCGCGATCTCCTGCTGCAGGAGCCCGGCTATATCCAGATTTGTGCGGGCGCTGCGGTTGGTAAAAGAAACGCCCTCCACGTTTTGCCGGCCGGGACTCATTTTCATCTCCCGTATTTTGCCGCCGTCCCCCTTTTCGCCCGGTGCCGGCGCCGCTTCCGGAATCTCGATCCGGCTCCAGACGATCCCTTCGGAAACGGGCTCCGGATCCGAAACCGCTTCCGTCCGGCTATCCGTTGCTTCCGGCACGGACGCATCCGGCACGGCGGCCTCGGCCGCCGCCGGAATTGCCAGCGACGAACCGGAGCGCAACGCCGTCTGCCCGGCGGGCATCTGCAGCCGGAAAGAAAACAGCGCCGTCTGTTCCATCCATTCTCCCGGTATCGCCGCACACGCCGCCGGCATCAGTGCCATACAAAGCGCGAGCACTGCAACCCGGTACCATCTTTGCATCCATTTTACGAAGATATCCTTCATTTTCATCACCGCTGACAGTATATGCCGGACAAGTGAAAAACAGACCTACTGCGCCGCGTCGGTCACCTCGTCGGCGGCATAACGCGGTTGCAACGCCGCGTTGATGACCATAGCCAGCAGCCGTGACGCCCGGTGGATCATCAGGTCTATCTCCCGCGGCGTGACCATCATCTGCCCGCTGCCGGCCGTCGTCTGTTTGAAGGGCCGACCGGTCAGATCCTCCGCCAGCGTCGCCGCGTCCACCACGGTCGGCACGCCCAGAGAGATAACCGGGATCCCCAGCATATCCCGGTTGAGCGCTTCCCGGCTGTTGCCCACGCCGGATCCCGGCACGATGCCGCTGTCGTTCATCTGGATCGTACAGCCGAGCCGCTGCAGGCTGCGGGCTGCCAGCGCGTCGACCGCGATCACGGCGCCCGGATCGGTCACGGAAACCAGGCCGCGCACCAATTCTCCGCTTTCCAGGCCGGTATTGCCAAGGACACCGCTTTCCGCCGTCACCACCGGGCGCAGATCCGTCAAGCCGGTGGCCCGGGCGTATTCGCCGCGGATATGCCGGGTTGCCAGCACCCGTCTGACCGTTTGCGGCCCCAGCGCATCCGGCGTAACGGCGGCATTGCCGAGCCCCACAACCAACACGGTCCCTTTCACCGGCAACAACCCCCTGAGCACGGCGCCGACCGTTTCCGCTATAGGCAGAAAAGAAGCGGTATGATCCGTCAGCGCGGGAATCTCCGCCGTAATATACCGGCCGGTCGGCACACCGAACCGCTCACCCGCGCGGCTGCTGCGGATGTGCATAAAATGGATGGAAACAGGGCCGCGGCGGACGGTGCGGCTGCTGAAATCCTCCGGGGCCATTTTTTCCGGCTCTATGTCCTGTGCCAGTTCCAGCGCCAGATCCGTGCGCGGCATATCTTTTTCCCCCGCTTTATCGTGATGATGGGAGTATGCGAAAAAAAAGCGAAGATATTCAAAAAAACTGTTGCAATTTAGAAAAGAGTATGGTATCATAATGAGCGAATGTTCAACTGTTGCTGCTCTGTGAGCAATGATGAGGAGGTGTCATCCATGCCCAATATCGATTCTGCCAAAAAGCGCGTCAAGGTCGCCGAAAAAAAGACCGCCGCTAACAAGGCTGTCCGCACCGAACTGAAAACAAGCATCAAAAAGGCTCAGGCTGCTATTGCCGCCCAGTCCGAAGATAAAGAAATTGCAGTCCGTGCCGCCGTCAAAAAGGTAGATCAGGCTGCCGCCAAAGGCTTGCTGCACAAAAATACCGCCGCAAGAAAGAAATCCGCTTTGGCCAAAAAAGCCAATGCCTGAACCTGATTGTCCGGTCACCGTCAAATGCCCCGCCGTCGGCGGGGCGTTTTCTCTTTTTCACCGTTGCGCAGGCAATATACAAAAGAGGAGGCAAATTTGCCTCCTCTTTTACTTATGAAATCCGATGTTACAAAGCGGCAAAAGCGGTGCAGCCTCTGGTGCGCAGCCAACGGATCATCAGCAGGTCCAACAGCAGGCTGACAGCCGCAAATAATATCATATACAGCAGCGGCGGAATATACGCCGCCAACAGTACTGCCCCGCCGCCCAGCAGCGCGGCATAGCCCCAGCCGCCAAACAGAGCCATGAACACACCGAAGCTTTGCTTGATGGGATACAACTCGTTAGTCCAGTTCAGGTTGGCGCGCCGAAGACCGATAAACAAATCAAACAGGCCCAGCGTACCCGCGCAGATCTGCGGCAGGAGCAGCAGCAGAATCAGCTCCGGCAGCGCGGGCCGGAACACCGCCGCCGCACAGACAGACACAAACAGCGCCATCGGCGCGGTCAGCAGAATCTGCACCAGCAGCTTGGCCCGCAGCACGAGCCACGGTTCGATCGGCATGGATTGCACAATCCAGATGTGCTTTCCTTCCAGCGAGACCGACGGAGCCGCCGTATCAACGGTAGCGACCGCCATACAGATACCGGCACAGCACACCGCCGTGATCGTTGCCGACGGCACGCCGCCGAAAGTGTTGTCCAACGCCTGTACCAAAGTACCGCCATTGATCAGCAGCACCACGGCCAGGATCGGCAGCATCAGCACGCCCAACCCGCAGTTGAGCATATAGTTCGGGCTGGAGGTAAAACGCTTGAACTCCCTGCACAGCAGCGCCGTCGCCTGCGTGCGAATATGAGCCGCCTTTTCCTTATATTTGATCTTGGATACGACGCCGGCCATCGCGGCAATTTTGAAAAAGCTGCGGGACAGCAGCAGATACGTCAGCGCGCCGAGCAGGCAGACGACCGCCGTCGACACCAGTGCCGGCAGCCATTCGCCGGTGCCGGTGCGGGCCAGAAAATATAGCGGATAAGCGTACGCCTGGATGCTCCCGCCTATGGCCTGTGCGTTGGCGATCAAGTTCTCGATGAGCTTGATCGCATTGAAATAAACGACGTAATACAGCGCGATAAAGACCAGCGCCGTGATCACGGTAATATAACTTTTGTTTTTCAGCTTGATGCTGACCCTGGCCACGCCCCATCCCAGCACGCAGGACAGTACCAGCACCAGCAGGGAGATCAACAACAGCAGCAGGATCGGCCCGTACACCGTCCCGAAGGACAGCGGCGCCGTCACCATATACACGATCCCCGCCGGGATCATCACCACGGCGCTGAACAGCAGCCCCATCAGGTACACGCCCAGCAGCCGTGCCGCCAGAATATACCGCACGGGGATCGGCATAGACAGCAGCAGGTCGTTATCCTTACCCAGATACAGGCCGGCATAGGTGTTGAACACGCTGCCGAACACCCCCAGCACCAGCGCGATCGTCCCGGCAATGGTGAAATACAGCCAATCCATCTGCATGGCGACCAGCGGCTCGCAGATGGACAGCGACATCATGGTAAACATACCGCCCATCATGCCGAGCATCAAGACCATATACCCGATCAGCAGTGCGATCGTCGCCTCCTTGCTGCGGGCCTTCCTCTTCTTTTGATCGAAAAAGAAACCGCGGAAGATCTCCGTCAGCTGCTTTTTCAGCAATATTTTCAGCATGTGGCGTCCTCCAGTTCGAGAAAGACCTCTTCCAGGCTGTCGTCGCCGCGCACCTGTTCCATCGTACCGGAGCGGATCAGGCGGCCCTCTTTGATAATGGCCACTTTATCGCACAGCTTTTCGGCCACCTCCAGCACGTGGGTGGAAAAGAAGATGGCGCACCCCTGCTCACAGGCCTCGTGCATCATCTCTTTGAGCAGATGGGACGCTTTGGGGTCCAGCCCCACGAAAGGTTCATCCATCAAAATCAGCCTCGGCTTATGCAGCCAGGCGGAAATAACGGCCAGTTTCTGTTTCATTCCGTGCGAATAGGTGGCGATCGGCTGGCTGAGATCGTTTTCCAGCCCCAGCAGCTGCGCGTACTTCTGAATGCGCTGCTGCCGCTCCTGCATCCCCACGCCGAATACGTCGGCCACAAAGTACAGATACTTTTGTCCGGTCATATACTCGTACAGGTCCGGATTGTCCGGAATATAGGCGATCTGCCGCTTGCAGGCAATCGGATCCTGCTTGACGGAAACGCCGCCGACGGTGATCTCCCCCTGATCAAAGGCCAGAATGCCCGCCACCGCGCGCAGCGTGGTGGTCTTCCCTGCCCCGTTGTGACCGATAAAGCCGTAGATCTCGCCGGGCGCGATATGCAGCGAAAGGTCGTCCACCGCCTTTTTATCGCCGTATGTTTTGGTCAGATGACTGATATCCAGCATAGTTCATTCCTCTTGCTTTCCGGGCCGGGCCGTTTTGACGCGGCGGCCGGCACCTAATCGGTTATACTATATCATACGCGGCGATCGGTGTCAATCTGCCGACGGGCGCACGCCCTGCCCTGACAGCAAAAAGCCGGGACACCGTCCCGGCAGACGGCGATTCGTCTCAATCAGCCGTCTTTCTTTATTTTTTGCGCTGTTCCCGTTTCTTTCGCCGCTGATCCCGGTTATCCTTTTCGGATTCAAACAGTTCCACCGCCGCGTCGGTCATATCCTCGCTCCACGTTTTGCCGGCGGGCTCGGCTTTGGCCATCCACGGGCAATACAAGGCATAATCGTCGTCGAGCACAATGGTATACGGCGGACCGCAGCGGTCGTTGACGTGTGCGTACAAACGTCGCCCCGTTTGGATCAGCTCTTCCGCCCCTCTGCTGTCGGTATCTTTCGTCAAGCTGTTAAAAACGGCCGCGGAAATCTCGTACAATTCCCAGGACCCCTGAAAGATGACCTCCGCTCCGTACAACCCTTTTTCCTCATTGTAAGCGGCCTTCCAGCCCGTGCCTTCCTTGATTTTCACGTTATTCTCCTCCTTTTTTCTCCGCAGGATCCGCGTGTGACTGCGCCAGCCAATCCTCTACGGTCAGCAGCCCGACGTGGACGGTGCGCGTTTCTCCCAACTGAGGGACGGGGACCTGCGGGTTCGTCCGCTGATACCGGAACCCGAGTTTTTGCTGAACATGTCCGGATCTCTCGTTGCCGTCGTAATATCCGCACCAGACCCGCTTGACGGCCAGATCTTCAAAGGCGTGACGGAGCATTTCCCGTGCCGCCTCCGTCATGATCCCCTGCCCCCAGTAAGGGACGCCCAGCCAATAGCCGAGCTCGCACTCGTCGTCCTTTTCGGCCAGCTCGCTGTGAAAATGAAGACCCACGCTGCCGATGGGCTGCCCGGTCTGCTTCCACACGACGGCATACACCTCCGGCGCGGAAAGCACGGTGCGGATCACCTGCCGGGTATTCTCCGCATCGGTATGGGCCGGCCAACCGGCAGCGGGGCCGACGCGCGGATCTTTCGCATACCGGTAGCACGCCGGCGCATCCGATTCCCGCCACGGGCGCAGGATCAATCTTTCCGTCTCCAAAATCAGCCGGCCTCCTTCCGTTTTTTTGCGCGAAAGCCGTACGCTTTCCGGCAACCGAAAAGCATCGTTTTTTTGATCAATCTGCCACGTCGGCATCCGGTACGATCATAAAATGATAATCCGGATAGAGGGCGGTCGCTTCACGGTATAATATATTCAACGCTTCCGTCCGGTCAACGTCAAAACTGACGACTACATCAAACCGGACCGTTTTTCTTTCGGTATCGGCATAAAAGCCATGCATCTGCAGCGCCCAGTCGTAAGCCATGACCGTTTTCTGCAGGGCGTTGCGCATCTGCGCCGCCTCGTCATCGGAGGTGTTGAACGAATAGACGCCGATGCCCGTCAGGATGATACCGGTTTTATGGAATACGTCGACCTGTATCTTCCTCGTGATCCGATCCACATCGTCCACACTCAAAGAATCGGGCAGTTCGATGTGTACCGAACCGTAATTCTTATTCGGGCCGTAATTGAAAAGCATAACGTCATACGCGCCGAGCACATTCTCTTCTTCGCAGATGATCCGTTTCAATTCTCCGGTCGTTTCCGCATCCTCGCGTTTACCGACGATATCGTTGAGCGTTTCAATCATGATTTCCATCCCGGCTTTGATAATAAAGCCGGAAATCACGACGCCGACGTATGCTTCCAGCGAAACTCTCCAAATCAGATATACGACCGCCGACGCAAGAACCGACGAGGAGAGGATCGCATCAAACAGCGCGTCTGATCCGGATGCAACCAGCGCGCCGGAATTAACTTTCTTTCCTTGTTTTTTCACATACATCCCGAGCAGCAGTTTTACAACGACGGCAACGGAAATGATGATAATAGATACGGTATTGTAATCCGCCGCCTCGGGATGGATAATCTTCTTAATTGATTCCACAAGCGACGTAATGCCGGCGTAAAGGACGAGCGCGGCGACGATCATGGAGCTGAGGTATTCGATTCTGCCGTAACCGAGCGGGTGTTTTTTATCCGGCTGTTTGGCTCCGAGCTTTGCGCCGATAATGGTCACGACCGAAGAAAGCGCGTCGGACAGGTTGTTGACCGCATCGAGGATCACGGCGATCGAGTTCGATACCAGCCCGACAAACGCCTTAAAGCCTACAAGAAGAATATTGGTAACGATACCGATAACGCTTGTTCTGACGATCGTTTTTTCTCTGTTTGCCGCAAGCAAGACAATGTCATTTTTTTGAGTATCCATCGATGCTGCCCTCCTGTAAATCCCGGCTTGCCGGAATCTTGACGAATCTTTCGGAACCGCTTTGATATAAAGAAAACCTTTTTTGTCAGCTGACAAAAAAGGTTTTCTGGTGACCCATCGGGGATTCGAACCCCGGACACCTTGATTAAAAGTCAAGTGCTCTGCCAACTGAGCTAATGAGTCATATTCCACCGTCAAGGCACTCATGTATTATATCCAATAGGCACGCACTTGTCAAGGCTTTTGACTGCGGATTTTTTATTTTTTTGTAAAAAGTCAACGCCGGAACAAACCGGACTTCCGCATCCGTTCGACGGCCGCCCTGGTGTTTTCGTGGCTGCCGAAGGCCGTCAGGCGGAAAAAGCCCTCTCCGTTTTTGCCGAAGCCGGCACCCGGCGTACCGACCACGCCCACCCGTTCCAGCAGCGCGCCGAAAAAGTCCCAGGAAAGCATCCCGTCCGGGCACTGCATCCAGATGTACGGCGAGTTTTGTCCGCCGGTGAACCATACGCCCATCTCCGTCAACGCCCGGGCAATGGTGCGGGCGTTTTCCATATAATATTCCACACCGGCGCGGATCTGCTCCTCCCCCTGCGGAGAAAAGACGGCCGCCGCGCCGCGCTGCACCACGTACGGCACTCCGTTGAACTTGGTCGTCTGCCGGCGCAGCCACATTTTGTTCAGCGACATACCGTCAAACACCAGGCCGGACGGCACTACCGTATAGCCGCAGCGGGTACCTGTAAAACCGGCCGTTTTGGAGAAAGAGCAGAACTCGATGGCGCAGGTATCGGCGCCTTCGATCTCATAAATGCTGTGCGGCAGGGACGGATCCTCGATAAACGCCTCATACGCCGCGTCGAACAGAAGGACCGCGTGCTGGGCGCGGGCATAGTCCACAAACGCTTTAAGCTGCGCGGCGGAATACACCGCGCCGGTGGGGTTGTTCGGGGAACACAGATAAATGATATCCGCCCGGACGGACGGATCGGGCAGCGGCAGAAAGCCGTTCTGCCGGTTGGCGTCCATGAAAAGAATGCGGCGGCCGGCCATCCGGTTGGTATCCACGTACACCGGGTATACCGGGTCCGGAATCAGGACGGTATTGTCCGCGTCAAACAGGTCGAGAATATTGCCCAGGTCGCTCTTGGCGCCGTCGCTGACGAACACCTCATCCGGCTGCAGCGTCACGCCGCGCCGGGCATAATACGCCACCAGCGTCTGCCGCAGAAAATCATACCCCTGCTCCGGCCCGTATCCGCGGAACGTTTCGGCCTTTCCCATCTCCGCCACCGCCTGCTGCATGGCCTGCGTGACCGCCGGACAAAGCGGACGGGTCACGTCGCCGATCCCCAGCGAGATCACTGCCGCGTCCGGGTGCGCTTCTTTATAGGCGCGCACCTTCTGCGCAATGGTCGAGAAAAGGTAGCTTTGTTCCAGTTGTTGATAGCAGCGGTTGATTTTCATAAGCGGTTTCCTCCTTACGATTCGTAGGTTTTCAAAATCCCCTCAGCAATTTCGCGACGCGTCCTGTGCCGGTCCATCGCCTGCTTTTCAATATAACGGTGCGCCTGCTGTTCGTTGATGTTCAGATATTGGATCAAAATGCACTTGGCCCGGTCGATCAGCTTGATTTCACTGATCTTGGTTTGCAGGCGGCGGTTTTCCTCCTCCCAGGCCGACAGCCGCCGGCGGAACGCCGCCGCCATGCGCACTGCCTGGCGGAACTGCGCCTGGCCGATCGGCCGTTCCAATACGATGACGCCGGCCTGTTCCAGCGGGGAAGTATCCGGCTCTCCGGCGGCTGCAATATAAAGCAGACCGGCAGAGGTCTGCCGGGCCGCATACAGCGCCAGCTTGCTGCCGGATGAATCGGACAGCTTGGCGTCGATCAGGATCAAGTCGAACACAAACTCGGTCAGCGTGGCATGGGCGGCGGCGGCCGTTTCGGCAAAGGTCAGTTCCGCCGGCTGTATGTCCTGCACCATGGCGGAAAGCAGTCTGCGGTTTTTTTCTCCGGATGATACGATCAGGATTTTACACACCGCCGGCCCCTCCTTTTTCTGCCGCCCGGCCGGATCCGTGCGCCGCACGGTCCGCCCCCTGTTTTTCCCTTGTTTCTGTTAAATATTCTATCTCATATTTTTTACTCTGTCAATATTGCCGGACGACTGAATCCGTGGTTTTATTGCGCTTTTTCTTTTCTGTCGAACGATTGGTGCTTGACGGGAAAACAAAAAAAGGCTATGATGAAGAAAAGGAGATGTTGTTATGCTGAACGAAAATGAAGCCGACCTGCTTTCCGTAGTGGACGAAGACGGAAAACAGCACGAGTTTGAGATTTTAGACCGCATTGAGACCGATGACGGACGCTTTGTCGCCCTGATCCCCTATCATGAAAATCCCGCCGACGGTCTGAATGACGACGGCGAACTGATCATTTTGCAGGTCACGGAAGAAAACGGCGAAGATATGCTGGTGCCGATTGAAGACGACGCGTTGTTCGACGAGGTGGCGGAAATTTTTGAAGATCGCCTGTCGGAAGAATACGACGTTCAGTCATTAGAAGATGATGAGGAGGAAGAAGGGGAAGAATAAACCGCTGCGCCTTGACCGCTTCCTGCCCGGTACGCGGACCGCGGCTTTCTAACCCTACTACACTCTGATAACGGGAGCTGTTCTCCGCGACCGAACGGCAGACCTCCCCGCCGGTCCGGCGGGACGAAGGGAGCCTGCACGCCGCGGGAGGCTTTACCCACCCTGCTGAACGGTAGCAGGTTTTACAAGCCGCAATACGGCCGGGCGGGATCTGATAAAAATAAAGGATGATTTCACTGTCAAAACGGGAAATCATCCTTTTTTCATTGACGAAAGGAGCATAGGCCATGCCGATTCATATCGTGGCGCCGGGTGAAACTCTTTCCGGCATTGCCGCCGTATACGGCATTCCGTATACGCTGCTGCTGCAAATCAACGGCCTGACGCCGCAGGACTTTCCCGTTGTGGGGCAGGCATTGCTGATCCTGTTTCCGGCGTCCGTTTACACGGTGCGCACCGGCGATACGCTCGCAAGCGTGGCCGCAGACGCCGGCATCTCTCAGGCGCGGCTGCGGCAGCTCAATCCGCAGACGGCCGCCCGCCCGCTTTATACCGGCGAAACGCTGGTCACCGCCTGGCAGCAGGAACCGGAGGCTGTTTTTTCGGTCGGCGGATATATTTATCCTTACATTGACCGCACTCTTCTGCGGCAGACCCTCCCCTTCCTGACCGAACTGACGGTGTTCGGATACGGCTTTACCCGCGCCGGCGAACTGATCCCTCCGCAGGACGCACAGATACTGGCCGACCTTAAAGAACAGCAGGTCAGCCCTATCCTTTTGTTCTCCTCTCTGGATGAAAACGGGCGTTTCAGCAGCGAGCTGACCGCCTATATGCTGCGTACGCCTGCCTTACAGCGCACGCTGGCGGAAAAGCTGCTGGCCGTCATGACGGAAAAAGGATATGCCGGCCTCGATATTGATTTTGAATACGTAGATCCCGCCCTGGCAGACGATTTTGCGGCCTTTATCCGCTACATGCGGGAGCGGTTATCCCCGGAAGGCTTTTCCGTCCATGTGGATTTAGCGCCCAAAACCTCCGCCGATCAGAGCGGATTGCTGTATGAGGCGCACGACTACCGCCGGATCGGACAGATCGCCGACGCCGTTTTTTTGATGACCTATGAATGGGGATATACCTATGGCCCGCCGATGGCGGTCGCCCCTTTGAATCAGGTAACGCGCGTGCTGCGCTATGCCATCAGCGAGATTCCGAGGGAAAAGATATCGCTCGGCATTCCCAACTATGCGTACGATTGGCCGCTACCGTACGAGCAGGGCGTAACGATGGCCGTTACCGTCGGCAACCAGCAGGCAATACGGATCGCCGCCGCCAACCGGGCTGAAATCCTCTTCGACGAGACGGCCGCCGCCCCGTATTTTTACTATACCGGGGGCGACGGCACCGCCCGCGTCGTGTGGTTTGAGGACGTACGAAGCGTTCTCTCCAAAATAAATCTGGCAAGGGATAATGCTTTACAAAGGATAGGATACTGGAACTTCATGCGTCCGTTTGCACAAAACACCGCATTGCTCGGCGCCCTGCTGCAGATCCGGAAAAATGCCTGACGGCATCAGAACATGTTGGTCACGTTATCCACCAGATTGCCGATGCTGTGCAGCGCTTTGCCGATGTTCTTGCGGATGCCGCGCCGGTTGTTTTTCAGGCACCAAAGACCGATAGCCGCCGCGGCCATCCCTGCCAGCATGCCAAGCATTACACCTTTACACGTATTTTTGATCTGATTACTCATTCTTTATCCCCTTTCCGTCCTTGACAAGGACAGTATGGCCGTAAAACGGCAAAATATCCGGGGATTTTTCATCGTTCCGCCGCCAGCCGCAACGCCACCACCGTAATATCGTCCTCATGATCCTGCTTCTGCTTTTGACGGGCTTGTCGCGCCACTGCCGAAACCAGCGTCTGCAGGCGGCCGGCAGAGGGATCGAACTCTTCCAGCAACTGTTCCACCCACCCGTATCCTGTGGAAAGCACGCCGTCGCTGACCAACAACAGCACGTCCTTGTCAACCAGGATAAAACGGCTTTCTTCAAAAGAGATCTCCCGCAGGATGCCGATCGGCAGGCAGGCCTTTTCTATACGGCAGATGCCCTGTGCACTGCGCAGGAAGGAGGCCGCCGCCCCGGCCTTGCAGCAACTCATCTGCCCGGTATACGGGTTGATGCGCACCACATCCAGCGTAGCCAGGCTTTCATCTCCTCCCTTGGCCATCAGGGCCGAATTGACCAGCCGCAGCACGCTGTCCGCCTGCAGGCCCGCCTGCATCAGCCGTGCCGTCAGGCCGGCAGCCATAGCGCCGTCCACGGCCGCCCGTCCGCCGCTGCCCATTCCGTCGCTGAGCACGGTAATAAAGCTGCCGTCCCGGCGATAAAAATGCTCCACGGCATCCCCGCAGTACTTTTCTCCGCTGCAGGAAAGCTGCGCGCAGGCAATCTGCACGGCGTAACGCGGTTTTTCCTCCAATTGCAGGCGCACGGTATGTGCCGCGATCCGCTCGCTCTGCGGCGGCAGAAAGCGCCGTGCGCAGAGGATCCGCATTTCACGCAGAAAGGACTCCTGCTGCCAATCCGCCTCCCGGTCTGAAGCCTGGATATATATGCTCATGCGCTGCTGCTCCCCTATTTCGCAGGCGACGCACACCTGCGTCAACCCGTACCGGCGGCACAGCGCGGCTACACGACGGGCCGTTTCCGGGTCGCTGCGCCGCTGCTGAGAAACGGACAGGCTCAAGTCTCCCAACACGTCCGCCATACCGGAAAACTGCTCCGTCACCGTCTTGCGCAGATCCGCCAGGCGGCGGAAGGCGCTTTCCCGTATGAGTTGTTCCCTGTATCCTTCGTTGACGCGGGTAAGCACCCGGTCCAGATATCTGCATTGATTCAGCGGTGCATCGACGTCTTTTGCCGCAGCCTTGCCTTTTTCCCGCAGCACCGTCGTCAAGCGGTTGAATCCGTCCATCGTCGCGGAAAATCCGTCGTTCCAGCAATCTTTGTATCGGTTGCAGGAGCGGCACACCTCCTGCGTCACACCGCGGTACATCGTACCGATATCCGGCAAACCCAGCCACGCCATTTTTCCCGATACCGCGTCCACTGTTCCGGCTACCTCACGCATGGCTTTTGCCGTCAGATCCAGCTGCCCGGCCAACGTCATGCGGACCCCTTCGCTGCCGGCCGCAAGGGGCTGCGCCTGCCCCGCGAGCGCATGGATTTTATCCTCCAGTATATGCGGAAGCGCCAAAAACAGCAATACGGCGGCGCCCGCCTCATACACCTGCACGGCGGCCTCCGTCTTGTCCCGGCCGATCAGGGCCACAGCCACGGAAAGCAGGAAAAATCCGGCTGCCTGCGCAATTTTGCCCCGCCTGGTCAGCACACCCGCCAGCATGCCGCCGGCCGCAAAGGAAACGGCGGTCAGGATCGGATGTTCGCCCGAAAGTGCCAGCAGCGTTCCCATCAGCACGCCGATCATGCCGCCGGCCGTCCCGCTGAACCGGGCAGCCAGCAGTACGGCGGATGCGGCCAGGATCCGGCCCGGAGCGATCCCGCCGAAATGCACCGACGACGCGGCCAGCAGAGCCACGGCCGCCACACAGGCCAATGCGCCTTTTTCAAACTCCGTGTGCTGCTCTGCCGCACCCGGCCGCAGCGAATACACACATGTAGCCAGGCAGGCGAAGCCGGCGGCCAGAATGCTTTCGATCCCGATTAATAAAACAGGATACCATCCGGCCCCGGAAAAACCGAGGGTGGCCAATCCGCTGACAAGCAGCGATCCGCCGGCGTTAACGGGCGAAAACAACCTGTGCCCTGTCAGCCGCGGCATCCCGCCGAGCACCCACCGCACGCCGGCCGCCGCCGTCACCGCCACCACATACCGTACGGAAAAGGTGATTCCGTGCCGTATGATATAACCGGCCGCAACGGCCAGATACACCGGCAGCGCCATCGGCCCGCCTATTGACGCCGCCAGCCCCACGCCAAACGGCGACAGCCCCCCGTACAGCAACGCCCCGGGAAGCATAAAGCCCAATAAACTCCACGCACCCATCATCAACAGCTGCATCGCCGCACTTTCCCTGGCCGACGACAACACAGCCTGTCCGCTTTCCGTCTTTTTCAACGTCCTCCCCCTCCTTGTAAGCCTCATTATAAAGAACGAAGAGCGCTGTTTTTGTCAAAGTGTGCAGGCCGTCCGATTTTTTTCGCGGCATCGGAAAACACCCGCGCCCGCCCGTCAAAAAAGTTCTTTATTTTTCTCAAAATAGTTATAGCATTGGAAGAGAAGGTGTGCTATAATAAAAAAAATACAACGTTTCGGAGGGAAGCGTATGCGTCTGGCTGTCCAAAAAACCGATCCCGCCGCGCAGCTGCCGACCCGCTCTACCGACGGCAGCGCCGGGTACGATCTGCGCACCACCATCCGCGAGCCGGTTACGCTTGCACCGGGGGAGCGCGCCTGCCTGCCGACCGGCATTGCCATCGGGCTGCCGGGCAAGGAGTATGTGGGGCTGGTCTTCGCCCGCAGCGGGTTGGCCGTCAAGCACGGGCTGGCCCTGTCCAACGGCGTCGGCGTAATCGACAGCGATTATACGGGCGAGATCAAGGTAGGCCTTGTCAATCTGTCGCAAACGGCTTATCAGGTCCAACCGGGAGAACGCATCGCTCAGCTGCTGATCCTTCCCGTCCTGCTGCCGGAGTTGGAATTGACCGACTCGCTGGCGGAAACAGCGCGCGGCGCGGGCGGTTTCGGCTCCACAGGCTCTCTGTAAACGTCTGAACGTCAGTTATTTATCATGAACGGAGGAATCATCCATGTTATTCAAAAAAGAAATCGGCATTGATCTCGGCACCGCCAACACGCTGGTCTACGTCACGGGCAAGGGCATCATCCTGCGCGAGCCCTCCGTCGTAGCGGTCAACATGAAAGACGAACTCGTCGTCGCCGTCGGTGCCGAAGCAAAAGAAATGATCGGCCGTACGCCCGGTTCCATTTCTGCCGTCCGTCCGCTGAAAGACGGCGTGATCGCCGATTTTGACATCACGGCCATCATGCTCAAATATTTCATCAAGCAGGCCCTGCGCGGCTCTTTCGGCCATCCTCACGTGATCGTCTGCATCCCCTCCGGCGTCACGGAGGTGGAACGCCGCGCCGTCGAAGACGCCGCCAAACACGCCGGCGCCAAAAGCGTCGACCTGATCGAGGAACCGATGGCGGCCGCTATCGGCGCCGGGCTGGACGTCAGCAGTCCCTCCGGCTGCATGGTCGTCGATATCGGCGGCGGCACGTCCGAAGTGGCGGTCATCTCGCTGGGCGACATCGTCAACAAATGCTCGGTGCGCACCGCCGGCGATGATTTTGACCAGGCTATCATCTCTTATATCAAGAAAAAATACAACCTGCTCATCGGCGAACGCACGGCCGAAAACATCAAGATCTCCATCGGCTCCGCCTTCCCGTACGAAGGGGAAGGCAGCATGGAAGTCAAGGGCCGCAACCTGGTAGACGGCCTGCCGAAGAACATCGTCATCACCGCGGAAGAAGCGCGTGAAGCCCTGTCCGACCCGGTCTCCTCTATTCTGGACGCCATCCGCGTCACGCTGGAGAACACCCCGCCGGAGCTGTCTGCGGATATCATCGACAACGGCATCACGCTTACCGGCGGCGGCGCTTTGCTGCGCGGACTGGACGTGCTGATCAACCGTGAGACGGGCATGCCGGTGCACATCGCCGAAAACCCGCTGGATTGCGTGGTAAACGGTACCGGCAAAAGCTTCAAGATGGGCTCCACCAATAACTTCCGCGCCAACCGCGCCCTGTAATCCTCTGCGGATATCGGGAGAAAGGAGGACCGTTTTTTGAAGGAGTTCTGGAAAAGCAAGGCCGCCAAAATCCTTGCCGTCGTCGCCGTGCTGCTGATCGGCCTGATGATCTACGCCGCCTCCACAAACGGTTTTTCCTCCATCCCGGCCTCCGTGACCGGCGTGATCATCACTCCGCTGCAAAACCTGTGGTCCGCCATGACGGACGGAATCTCCGGCCTGTTTGCCGACCTGACGGCAAACAGCCGGCAAATCAAGGATATGCAGGCTGAGATCGACCGGCTGCACGAGTTGCTGGCCGATTACGATCAGCGTGTGGAAGAAAACAAAATATATCGCGAGTTTCTCGGCATCAAAGAAAACAATCCCGATTTTCAGTTTACCGACGGCCGCGTCATCGCTTCCGACCCGTCGGACCCGTACCACAACTTCACCATCAACGCCGGCTCGCTGAAAGACGTGCAGCCGGGCGATCCCGTCATTACGGCACAGGGGCTGGTCGGCACCGTTTATCAGGTCGGGCCCACCTGGGCCAAAGTCCGCTCCATTCTGGACCCGACGATGCAGATCAGTGCAACCGTTACGCGTGTATCCGAAAACTGCGTTACATCCGGCTCGGTTACGCTGGCGCAGGACGGCCTGCTGCGGGCCGAACTGCTGCCGCGCTATTCGGGGGCGGCGGTCGGCGATACGCTGATCACCTCCGGCATCAGCGAAACCTATCCTGCCGGGCTGCTGATCGGCAATATCGTATCCGTTTCGCTGTCGTCCGACGGGGCGTCGACCACGGCGATCATCTCCCCGTATGCGAACTTTTCTTCTCTTTCTTCCGTTCTGGTGCTGATTTCTTACAGCGGAAAGGAAGGGTGACCGATGTATTCGTTCCGGAACGCGGCGCGCGCGCTGGCTGACCGTATCACGGCCGGCCGCCTGCGTGCCGTCATTTACGTCCTGATCGCTCTCGTATGCTATCTGGCACAGATGACGCCCCACGGTTTTCCCTCGGTGTGCGGGGCGCGCATCCTGCCGCTGATCCCCCTGACGGTCTTTGCCGCCATGTATGCCGGCCCGGTCGCCGGAGCGTGGACGGGCATCCTGACCGGCCTGTTCTGGGACGTATACGCCGACCGCCTGTTCGGTATGAACGCCCTGATCCTGCTGCTGATCGGCTGCGCCTGCGGGCTGCTGGTGCGCCTGCTGCTGCGCAACAATCTGCTCACGGCCCTGCTCTTATGCGCGGTGGCGCTGCTGTCGTACAGCGTGGTGGATTGGGTGCTCAACGTTGTCCTTTTGCGGGCGGAAGGGATGTGGAGCGCGCTTTTGTCCGTTGCTCTGCCCAACTGCTTATATACTTTTCTGCTTTCCCCTGTGTTGTATTTGATCTTTGACCTGGCTGAAAAGCAGCTGCGCAAGTGGCAGTAACGGCCGTCACGGGAGGTGAGTCCTTTTGCCGCAAGAAGCTTCCGCACCGCGTATGACAAAACGCCGCACGATCGCGCTGATCCTGCTGATTCTGCTGGTGTTTTCGGTGTATGCCGCGCGTTTGTTTGAGGTACAGATCATCTCTTCGGACGTTTACGTGGACCAAACGCTCGACTCCGTCGAAACACGGCTGACCATCCCGGCCGCCCGTGGGGAGATACTGGATCGCAACCTGCGGGCGCTGGCAGTCAACCGGACCGCCTTTTCAATCATTCTGGACGGCGCCACCTTTCCCCGCGGTACCGGCAATGCCCGCCGGGCAGCACAAAACCGCATTTTTTCCGATCTGACGGATTTTTTAACGCAGCACGGCGAGCAATGGAACGACATCCTGCCCATCAGCCGTACCTTTCCCTACTCTTTTGCGGCGGACAGAGACAGCAGCGTATCCGCACTGAAAAAGACGCTGCGGCTGGCTGCCTACGCCACGGCAGATAACTGCATGCAGGCTCTGGTCGAGCGCTACGGTTTGCAGGAATACCCGGCTGCAAAGCAACGCACCCTGGCCGGCATCCAATATTCGGTGGAGATCCAGGGGCTGAGCCGTAGCGTTTCCTACACGCTAGCCGGCAGCATCACGCAGGAAACGGCCTATATTCTTAAAGAAAACGGCGCCGCCTACCCCGGCGTCGTCATCCAGGCGTCCCCGGTACGGCAATACGTCAACGGAGACGTGGCCTCTCATCTGATCGGCACGATCGGCCCGCTGTACGAGGACGAATACGCCGAATTGAAAGAAAAGGGCTATAAACTCAACGACAGCCTCGGTAAAAGCGGCATAGAAGCCGCGCTGGAAAGCGTACTGCGCGGCGTTTCCGGTGTACGCAGCATCCTGCGCAACGACGACGGAGAGATTTGGAAAGATTATGAAAGCCAGCCCTCACAGGCGGGCCTCTCCGTCATCCTGACGCTGGACGCCGGGCTGCAGCAGGCCGCGCAAAACGCATTAAGCGACAAAATAGCGGAATTGCGCGCCCAGACGCCGACGGAGAAAAAGCCGTGGATCGGCCAGGACGTCAAAAGCGGTTCCGTAGTGGTGCTCGACGTCAAAGACGCCGGTGTGCTGGCTTGCGCTACCTGGCCGAATTACGATCTGTCAAGTTATTATTTTTCCTATACGGACCTGCTGAACGACCCGGACAATCCGCTGTTCAACCGGGCGCTCCACGGCACCTTCCCCAACGGTTCCACCATGAAGCCGGCCATCGCCGTTGCCGGGCTGATGGATCAGGTCATCACCCCCACGACCAAGCTGGCCGCCTGCGTGGGCCATTACACCTTTTATTCCGAGTACAATTTTTCACCGAAATGTATGGGGCACCACGGCGCGATCAACGTTTCCACCGCCCTGCAAAAATCCTGCAACGTCTTTTTCTACGATTTGGGCCGGCTGCTGGGCATTACCCGCATGAACTACTTTTGCCGGTACTTCGGCCTGGGTGAAAAAACCGGCATCGAGATCGGCGAGTCGGCCGGCGTACTGGCCGGCCCGGAGGAACGGGAAAAAGCCGGCGGCAACTGGGCCGCGGGCGATACTGTGATGGCTGCCATCGGCCAGTCTGACAACCGGTTCACTCCCCTTCAGCTGGCTGCCTACGCCGCCACGCTGGCCAACAACGGCGTGCGCTATAAAGCGCATCTGGTCCACAGCATCCGGGAAGCGGACGGTACCGTCGTATCGGTCACCGAGCCGGAGATCCTCTCTGCGCTGGATATACCGGACAACGTCTCAAAAATCGTGCGGGATGCGATGATCTCGGTAACAAAGCCGGGCGGTACTGCCGCCAATGCGTTCAAAGACGCCGCTTACTCGCTTGCCGCCAAAACCGGTACGGCCGAAGGCTCCTCCGCCAATCAGAGCGACCACGGTATTTTTATCGCCTACGCACCGGCGGAAAACCCGCAGGTGGCAATCGCCGTCGTATTGGAATGTGGTACCTCCGCCGCCTCGTCCGAAGTAGCGCGCACCGTGTTGGACGCATACTTTGACGCAACCCCCTGAACAAAGACATCCGGTTCTATAAAAATAATTTTTTTAAATCCGTTTACATGATTTCGCAAATATGTTATACTTGTGTCTGTAATGATTTTTGACGGCAAGGAGAATACCATGGGACGTATCACCGTGATCACTTCGGGGAAGGGCGGTGTCGGCAAATCCACCGTTTCCGCCTGCCTCGGCGCAGCCTTTGCCTCACGCGGCCAGCGGGTCCTGCTGGTAGACGGCGACGCAGGACTGCGCAGCCTGGATCTTATGACCGGTATCGGCGACCGCGTCGTCTTTCATCTGGGGGACGTTTTTGAGGGCCGCTGCGAGCCGATCAAAGCCATTTATCAAAGCCCTTACTCTCCCTCCTTGTACATAATTCCCGCTTCCGTTTCGCTTGATCAGCTTTGTACGCCGCACGACATGCTGCGTCTGTGCCATGGCTTTTCCCGCTACTTTGACCAGGTGCTGATCGACTGCCCCGCCGGCATCGGTCCGGGGTTTCAGGCGGCTGTGTCGGGCGCGGAGGCGGCGCTGGTCCTTTCCACCCCGGACCTGATCTCTGCGCGCGACGCGGCCATCATCGGCCAGCTGCTGCAGAAAAGGCAGATTCGCGCCCGCCTGGTCATCAACCGGCTGCGCCCCGCACTGATCCGCAAGGGCCTGCTGCCGGACGTAGATGAGATCATCGACATTGCCGGTATCCGTCTGCTCGGCATCGTGCCGGAGGACGACAAGCTGACGGTCGCCGCATCCGCCGGCCAGCAGATTCCGGATGATATCCCCGCCGTGCGCTGCATACAAAGGATTGCCGGCCGCATATTGGGTGAAAACCTTCCGTTGACCCGCTTATAATGCTTCCTAACACGAAGGAGTGAAAGATATATGAACATCGCCCTCATCGCCCATGACGCCAAAAAAGAGCTTCTGGTCCAGTTCTGCATCGCCTACTGCGGTATTCTCAGCCGTCATTCTCTGTGTGCCACCGGGACTACCGGCAAAATGATCTCGGAAGCTACCGGCCTGACGATCCTGCGCTATATGAGCGGTTCGCAGGGCGGCGACCAGCAAATTTCCGCCCGGATCGCCTGCGATGAAATCGACCTGCTGATCTTTTTCCGCGATCCGATGACTGCCAAAGCAAACGAACCGAACGAGAATGACATCTTCCGTCTGTGCGACATCCGCAACATTCCGGTTGCGACCAACATTGCCACCGCCGAAGTACTGATTCACGGTCTGGAACGCGGCGACCTGGATTGGCGCAATATCGTCAACCCGGCTCACAGCTGAAACAGACAACGCCCCATCGGAAGGAACTGCGTCTTTCCCCTTCGGGAACAGAAGCTGTTCCTTTTTTGCAAACAGAAAGGATGAAAAAACTGATGGATCTGCTGACAACAGCTCCCCGCGGCACGCAGGACGTTCTGCCGGCCGACAGCCCTAAATGGCGTTTTGTCGAACAAACGGCTCTGTCTGCGGCGGAGGAATACGGCTTTCACGAGATACGTACGCCTGTTTTTGAACACACGCAGTTGTTTTTGCGCGGCGTGGGCGAAACGACCGACGTCGTACAAAAAGAAATGTACACGTTTGAAGACAAGGGCAACCGCTCGATCACGCTGCGGCCCGAAGGAACGGCCGGCGCCGCCCGCTGCCTGCTGGAGCATAATCTGCATACTGACGCATTGCCCGTCAAGGTCTCTTACGTGACGTCCTGCTACCGGTATGAAAAACCGCAGGCCGGCCGCCTGCGGGAGTTCCATCAGTTCGGCGTGGAATGCTTCGGCACCGCCGCGCCGGCCGCCGACGCCGAAGCCATCCTGCTGGCATGGCAGATTTTGCAGCGGCTGCACATCACCGGCGTGTCGCTGCACATCAATTCCATCGGCTGCCCGACCTGCCGTGCCAAATATCATGAAGCGCTGCGCGCCTATTTTGCCGGCCACGTCGATGCGCTGTGCGATACCTGCCGCAGCCGTCTGGAACGCAACCCCATGCGGATATTGGATTGCAAATCCCCCGTTTGCCAGGGCATTGCCAAGGATGCGCCGCGGATGCTGCAATATCTGTGCGACGATTGCGCCGCGCATTTTGAGGCGGTCAAACAATATCTGCACACGGCGGGCATTCCGTACGAGATCGATACCGGCATTGTGCGCGGCCTGGATTATTACACCCGCACGGTATTCGAGTTCGTATCCGATGCGTTGGGCGCGCAGGCCGTCGTGTGCGGCGGCGGGCGGTATGACGGCCTGATCGAAGAATTGGGCGGTCCCTCCCTGCCGTCTCTCGGTTTCGCAATGGGCATCGAGCGGCTGCTGCTGGTCATGCAGGCCGTTGGAGCGCCGATGCCGGGACCGGCCCCGTGCGACGTCTTTCTGGTCTCCATGGGCGAGCAGGCTTCCCTGCGCTGTTTTGCCCTGGCTTCTCTGCTGCGCGGGCAGGGGATCCGCGCAGCCTTTGACGTGGTAGGCCGCAGCCTGAAAGCGCAGATGAAATACGCCGACAAGCAAGGCGCCCGGCTGACGCTGGTGATCGGCGATAATGAGCTGGCGACCGGCCTTGCTACCTGCCGGGATATGAAAACAGGTACCCAGAGCAGCATTGCTTTAGACGATTCTTTTTGTGCCGCCGTGGCGCAAAAGTTAAAGGAAGGATGACAACTATGCCGGAAACGATCAAGGGTTTGCATCGCACCAAATATTGCGGAGAGTTCAGGAAGGAAGACGCCGGCCGTCAGGTAACCGTGTTCGGTTGGGTCCAACGGCAGCGCGACTTGGGCAAGTTGATTTTTGTGGATCTGCGCGACCGCTCCGGGATCGTGCAGTTGGCGTTTGACGAACAGACCGACCATGCCGTTTTCGAGAAAGCCTTCACGGTCCGCAGCGAATACGTGCTGGCCGCCGTCGGCACCGTGCGCCTGCGCTCCTCTGTGAACGCCGACCTGCCTACCGGTGAAGTCGAAATCGCGGTGACGGAACTGCGCATCCTCAACAAGGCGCAGACGCCGCCGTTCGAGATCATTGAAGATTGCCCGACGGCGGAAGCCACCCGCCTGAAATACCGGTACCTCGACCTGCGGCGGCCGGAATTGCAGCGCAACCTGCAACTGCGCCACCGGATTGCCAAAACGGTGCGCGATTATCTGGACAGCCAGGGCTTTCTGGAACTGGAAACGCCCATGCTGATCCGCTCCACACCGGAGGGCGCGCGCGACTTTCTGGTGCCCTCCCGCCTGCATCACGGTTCGTTCTATGCGCTGCCCCAATCGCCGCAGTTGTATAAACAGCTGTGCATGGTCGCCGGCTTTGACCGGTATATGCAGCTGGCCCGCTGTTTCCGTGATGAGGACCTGCGGGCCGACCGGCAGCCGGAGTTTACCCAGATCGACCTGGAAATGTCCTTTGTCGACGTGGAGGACGTCCTTGCCGTCGGCGAAGGGCTGATGAAAACACTATTCCGTGATATTCTGAATGCCGACCTGCCGCTGCCTCTGCCCCGCCTGACCTATACGCAGGCCATGGAGCGCTTCGGTTCCGACAAACCGGATACCCGCTTCGGCATGGAACTGCAAAATGTGTCCGACCTTGTAAAAGGCTGCGCATTCCCGGTGTTTGCCAATGCGGTAGCCGGCGGCGGCAGCGTGCGCGCCATCGTGGCCGAGCAGTCGGTAAGCCGTATTTCCCGCAAGGATATTGACAAACTGACCGAGTTTGTCAAGGGCATCGGTGCAAAGGGTCTTGCCTACATCCGCTGGACGGCGGAGGGCATCTCCTCTCCGCTGACCAAGTTTTTCGAGGAAGAACAGATGCACGCTCTGCTTGCCGCTTTGCATGCCAAACAGGGAGATACCGTCTTCTTTGTGGCGGATACCATCAACAAACACGTACTGACCACGCTGGGCGCCCTGCGGCTGGAACTGGCCAACCGCCTGCAGATCGAACGCAGCGGCCACAACGTTCTGTGGATCACCGAGTTTCCTTTCTTCGAATGGGACGAGGAAACCTCCACCTGGCAGGCGATGCATCATCCCTTCACCTCCCCGATGGACGAGTGCATCCAATATCTGCATTCCGCACCCGAAAAGGTGTTTGCCAAAGCGTATGACCTGGTAATGGACGGCATTGAACTGGCCAGCGGTTCGATCCGCATTACCGACCCGGACCTGCAGGGACAGATGTTCCGCGCGCTGGGTCTGTCGGATGAAGAGGCGCATGCCAAATTCGGTTTCCTGACCGACGCCTTCCAGTACGGAGCGCCGCCGCACGGCGGTATGGGCCTGGGGCTGGACCGTCTGGTTATGCAGCTGCTGCGCGCCGCCACGCTGCGTGACGTGATTGCCTTCACGAAGGTGCAGAATATGACCGAACTGATGACGGACGCTCCCTCTTCGGTGGATGACCAGCAGCTGCTTGACCTCGGCATCGCCGTACGGGATGAGGACACCCGCTCATGATCGTTGATTTTCACACTCACGCTTTTCCGGATGCACTGGCAGCCAAGGCCATTGCGCACCTGCTGGAAAATGGCCGGCAGCATGCGGAATCCTTCGGCAAGCGGATGCAGAACCGGACGGACGGTACCAACAGCGGACTGCTGGCTTCCGCCGGGCAGGCCGGGATTGATTGCTGCCTGGTACTGCCGATTGCTACGTCAGCCAAACCGTCTTCCCACCTCAACGAGGCCGCAGCGCAGACAGACCGCACGCCGGGGTTGCGCTCTTTCGGCAGCGTCCATCCGCTCAATCCGGATTGGGAGGCTGAATTGCTGCGCGTACGGCAGGCCGGACTGCGGGGTATCAAGCTGCACCCGGAATATCAGGGCTGTTACGTAGACGAGGAGCCCACCGTGCGCCTGGTCCGCGCCGCGGCGGAGCTGGGCCTGTACGTTCTGTTCCACGCCGGGCGGGACGTCGGTATGCCGGAGCCGGTACACGGCACCGTGCGGCGGTTTTGCCGGCTGCGCCGGGCGGTTCCCGACGCCCCCATTGTTCTGGCGCACATGGGCGGCTTTTACGTCTGGGAGGAAGTACTGGCCGCCGTGGACGACCTGCACGCGTGGATGGACACCAGCTTCAGCGTATTCCAATACCCGGAAAAAGCGGAACTGTTTGCCCGGATCATTGAGAAAAACACGCCGGCCCGCATCCTATTCGGCACCGATTGCCCGTGGGAGGACCAAAAACAAAGTCTCCGCTTTCAGCAGACTTTTCTCAAAGAATACGGCTTTTCGGAAGCGGAACGCACCGCCATCCTGGGCGGCAACGCCGCCGCTATTTTGGGCATGTAAACAGCACATATATAAGCAAAAGCGGCAGACCGCCGCTTTTGCTTATTGGTATTATCATTGTAAATATTGGATATTGATAATATTGTTGTTTCCGTTCACAATCATGATAATCGGACACTCGTCATTTTTCTCCTGCTTTGTTTTACTTTTTTTGAACTGATCATATATAGACTGTGACAATACATTCAAAAGCACGGGCTGAACCAATTTGAGGATAATATCCATCACAATCGAGCCCTGGGCGATACGCAAGATTTCAGGAGCATATTCTTTTCCCAGAGTCATATTATTCTTAACGCCGTTCTCTCGATTCAAGGTATTAATGCCTTTGTTGATGCGATTGAACAACTGGGAAAGTTCTTTGACAGTCAAAGGTGAAGCGTATGTAATATGAAAAGTGATAACATCGTTGGTAGTAATGGTTTTATTATTGGTAATTTCTATTTTTTGTTTATTCACGGAAACAACCTCCCATTTTATTTGTTGTTTTAGTCTTTCCAATAATTATTCCACATGTCGGGGCGTGCCTTTTTCAAATCTTCTTCATCAAATGCAAAAAAATAAACATAGTCCGAGTTGCTACCATTGTTGCTACCATTCCATTCATAGCAGTAATACTTCGCCTCAGACGGATATTCGCCTATTGAAAATGTTGATTTTATTTCATACCAGATTGTGGTAAAATCCTCATATCCTCCAAAGCCGTTTTTTGCTTTGTATTTAAAGTCAACGCCAATCGAAAAATCCATCTTTTGAGTATAAGCATCTTTTAAATTTTCCTGGCTTTTACATTTATCATAGAACGTTCCTTTTTTTATATATGCCTTTGCTTGAATTATTATAGAATCCGGATCTTTCAGTCCTTGTCTTATTTCCGCCGTTCGTTTGGCCATCATATTCTCAACAAATGTCTGTAACGAGTCAAGGTAAACTGTTTTGGTAGCGCCGCATCGCGTACAAGTTCTTGTTATACGTCCATCTCCCGAATTAAGGTTTGGCAAATATGCTTCTGATATTTGAAAATCATGTTCATTAGAGAGACATTGTGTATTAAATACATTACAAGCCGACAGTAAACAAAGGCAAATGAGGGGGATCAACAGTTTCTTTAGTTTCTTCATTTTGATGTTTCCTTCCTTTTTAATTTGTCACAAAATACAACATAATCTTTATTATGTTATCATTTGCCGAAAAAACAAAAAGTCAATAGCACAAATCTGCTTCCTGCAATATTATGTATAAACAAAGAAACTCTTGCATGCTTTTACAAGGGTGTTTTTTTCGCGTCAAGATCTCGAAATGCTCCCTTTTTTGGGGCCAAACGACTTGACAATCTTGGTTATACATGTTATATATTAGTAGTCACAAGAGGTCATTGCAGTAAAATGTCGTATGTCTCCACTACATAATAAAGATTATGTTTCATCCGCCGGATATGGCGGCTTTTTTATAATATTAGCCGCAAACTTTCCATGCGTCGCCGGTGTTCTGTACCTGTACTGATAATATAAATCCGCGTCGTATTAACGCTACTATGGCCGAGAATATCGGCCAATTTTGCCATATCTTTTTCAAGACTGTAAAAGACCCGCGCAAACAAATGCCGCAAATTGTGCGGAAATACCTTGCACGGATTTACATGCGCCTCGGCACAAAGTGATTTCATGTCCCGCCAAACATTTGTCCGGCTGAGCGTCTTGCCACCGCGCGTGACGAAAATGCTTCCCGCTGTAATTCCGTGCTCTACCGCATAGCGGAGCAGTTTTTTTTGCAGGTCACGTACTAAAAACACCTCACGTGTTTTCCCTTTGCAAGAAACGATCGCCTCGCCGCTCTTCGCCGCCTCGACGGTGATGAACTGTAACTCGCTCACACGGATACCGGTGCCGCAGATCGTCTGCAGAATCAAAGATAAGCGTTCGTTACACTTTGTTTTTGCCGTCCGAACAAGGCGCTCGTATTCCTTGCGCGTCAGTTCTTTTTCTTCTGAACAGAAAAGTTGCTGCTGCAATTTGATAGATTTTACCCGCAGATCATACCAACCGAGGAACCTAAATAAACTATTGATACTTGCCAACATAGAGTTAATGCTGCGCGCTTTATATCCAGCGTCCTTCAACTTGCTTTTGTAAGCAATAACAATTTCTTTGGTAATCTCCATACCATTGACACAAAGTGCAAACGCATGAACATCCCGCAGGTATTTTTCAATTGTCGCACCGCTTCTTTCCTCTAAGATGAGATGTTCCTTAAATTGTGCAAGTAGCGCTTTTGTCACAATACGTTCTTCCATTTTTTCCTCCCGAGTTGTCTTGTTTTAATGGCACCCGAAAAACCTTGGGTTAAGCACATATACAGAAAAAAACAGCATCATCCCCTTTTTACGGAAATAACGCTGTCTTTTTAATAAAAGTTTGCTGACGGCAGCCGATCGGCTGCCCCGTTTTTATTATGAACAAGCAATCACAGTTTTTCCATCGACGCCACGTCGAGCACAAAGATCGTCGCCCCGCCGACGACGACCTCCTCCGGTACGTCGTAATTTTTCATCGACCGGCCGAAAGCCGCCGAAGAGGGGTTGATCTGCTTGCGTTTGGAGCAGTATTTTGAAATCGTACTGCGCAGCAGGTCCAAATGCCCCTCGTCGGTCCCGATCAGCAGGGTGGTGTTGCCCACCATCAGAAAACCGCCCGTAGTAGACAGTTTGGTCACAATAAATCCCTCCGCCGTCAAAGCGGAAGCTACGATGGCGCTGTCTTCATTATTGATGATTGCCAAAACCAGTTTATTCATACTGCCGATTGCTCCTTTTATTCAAAGTTCTGTTTTGAGTTTTTGTATGCTCTTTTTATCCAGCGCCAGCCAATCCGGGATTTCGTACCGGTTGTCATCCGCATCGCGGATCAGCACCCTGCCGTCATACAGCAGTTTCATATCCGAATACCGGTTGCGGATATGAATCTGCCGGTGACCCTGATCGGTATCTACCACCATATGCAGCACATAATGCTTCTCATAACATTCGTATACTTTTGTGATCTTGGGGATCATATAGTACTCGTTCAGGCAATCCTCGATGATGCGGCTTTGCTCCGGCTCTAATGCGTCCAGATCCCGGATGATCCCCTGCTCCTTGCCCGCATCGTCCAGCAGCGTGATATATTTGCGCAGCCCGCTGAGCGGGAACAGCCTGCGCGGTTCCAGATGCTGCGCACTGGTACCGTCCGCAAATACGGCGTCCACGTAATTGCCTTCCTGCCGGGTAAAACGCGCCTGATCGGCGTCAATGTAACGTTTCGGCATCTTCATCCCTCCCCTGTCAGAGATCCAGGCCGGAATCAGCCTTCGCTTCCCTGAGCTTGTCGGACATGGATTGTATCTCTACCAAACGATGATATTTGCCGCCCAGCGCCATCAGTTCTTCATGAGAACCGCTTTCGATGATGCGGCCCTGATCGACCACAAGGATCTTATTGGCTTTGCGCAAAGTGGAAAGGCGGTGCGCAATCATCAGCGTGGTACGGCCGCTGATCAGGCGGTCAATCGCCTCCTGAATCAAGCTTTCGGTCTCGGAGTCGACGGAGGCCGTCGCTTCGTCAAAGATGAGGATCCGCGGGTTTTTCAGCACCGCGCGGGCGATGGAAAGCCGCTGCTTTTCGCCGCCGGAGATGCCCACGCCGCGCTCGCCGAGCATAGAGTCGTACCCATCCGGCTGCCGGGCAATAAACTCGTGCGCGTTGGCGATCTCCGCCGCGTGGAACACCTGCTCCACATGCGCGTTCGGCACACCGTAAGCGATATTGGCAAAGATCGTGTCGCTGAACATCATCGGTTCCTGCTGCACAAACCCGATGGCGGTGCGGAAATATTCCAGATCAATATCCTGAATATCCACCCCGTCAAGCAGGATGGTACCTTCATATTGGTTGTAAAAACGCATCAGCAGGTTGATCAGCGTGGATTTACCGGACCCGGTCGTCCCGACGATACCGACGATATCCCCCGGCTCAATGACAAAATTCAGGTCGGACAATACTTTTTTTGTTCGGTCGAAGGAAAAACTGACGTTCCGGAACTCGATTTTACCTTCAATGGGGGCCGGTTTCAGGCCCTTGCCCTCATATTCCGGCTCAGCGTCCAGAATGTCCATCACGCGTTCGATCGATGCCATGGCGCCCTGATAGGCGTCGCTGAGGTTGGCAAAAAAACCGACCGGCCCGTAAAACATCGCCGTATACGACAGGAAGGAAACCAACAGGCCCAGCGTCAGCACGGTACCGCCGGAAGCAATGACCCATTCGCCGCCGAACAGCCAGATCAGCAGCGTACCCAGACAGATGGAAAAAGAAATCGCCGCCGGAAAAGCGCTGGTGATTTTGGAGGATGCGATGTCTACCTTCATCCATTCTTCGTTGCGTTTGGCAAAACGGTCCGCCGCGCGCTTTTCTCCCGCGAAGGATTTGACAATGCGCACACACGGGATGGAATCCGTCAGCGCCGCGGTCACGGACGACCACCGCCGCCAGATCCGCCGGTAATACGGGCGGATCCGCTTGGCAAAGATCTTGGCACCGATAGACACCACCGGCACCGGACTCAGTGAGATCAGCGTCAGCTTCCAGTTCATGATCATCATGATCACGACGATGCCGATCAACAGGAAGAACTGCACCACCACTTCCTGACTGACGCGCAGCACAAACGCCTGTAAAGTAGCCGTATCGCCGCTGATGCGGTTGATGACCGAACCGGACGAAGTCTTGTCGTAAAACTTCATGGGCAAATGCTGCGCCTTGCGGTACACGTCGTTGCGCAGGTCCGCAACCATCCGGTCGCCTGCCACACGCAGCAGATACGACCGCAGCGCCCCGATTCCGAACTGGAAGAAATACGCCCCGCCCAGCACCAATACGACGATCAGCAGCATTTTTCGGTTACTGTTGGGAATGATGTCGTCCACCAAAAGGGCGGTCATATACGGCGGTACCAGCGCCATTGCCGTGCTGATGACGGACAAGGCCAGCGAAATCAGCAGCAGTTTGGTGTGCGGTTTGATATACGGCAGCAGTTTGGAAACGATTTTGCCCTTGGATTGGCAATGCACGCACTCCGCCCCGGCGTGCAGCAGACGGCGGCCGCACTTGGGACAGAGCAGATTGTTCTTTTCGAAGGTCGCTTCCACGATCTCCATCTGTAAAGCTAAATCGCTTTCCGGCTTGGACATGGCGCGAATATAATCCGCTGCCATGTCGCACAAAGCGGCTACCAAATAGGTATAGCGGAACAACACCGCCTCTTTTTTATCTTTCAGATGCAGGATAATTTTGGCGTTGCCGTACATTCTTTTGACCGTAACGTCTTCCACGTCCGTAAAGCTTATTTCCTTTACATGGTCCGGATAATCCGGATCAGTCAGCAACACCCGGCGTGCCGTAAAAAGCATAGCCGTCGTATCATAGACCCTCTTGCGGTCAAGGTCGCCGATCAGGGCAAACAGGAACGGGTCCTCCTCCGAGGCAAACGGCTCGATCATTTCCTTAATTTTTGCAGGGACAGGCTGATTGCTCAGCAGCGTTTCCAGATCCATTTTGCAACACCTCCGGTTTTCGACAACCGTTGTTTGTGTAGTGGCTGTTCGCGTTAGTTGCATTATAACGGACACCCGGAAAATGTCAATACAAATAGAAAAATTTTTCGTGAAATATCGGCTCATTTACCGTTAAAAGAGACTTGCTTTCACAAAAAGCGACGCTTTATCGGAAGGGACGCCCTTCTTTGTCAAGGATCTGTTGCCGCACGACCCTGGCTGTCAGCGGCTCATCCGGCTGCAAGCGCCGCAACGCCTGCAACAGCAGAGAGGGATTAAGCGAATTTTCGCTGCTGATCGGCAGCGTCACTTCCCAGCAGCCGTCTCCCCGGCGCATCTGCTGCACATACGGCTTGATATCTATTGTTTTCATCGCGCCGGATTTGGTACGTTTTTCCGCCGTGATCTGCGGCTGCGTCAGCAATTGTTCCACCAGCTCGTCCGGGCAGGAAAGATACAACCGGTACACGGCGAAAGCCACGTCGCCCGGTTTGGCGACCGCAGGCGCCGCCGAAAGGGCCCGCAGCCCGTCCGGCAGAACGGCGTTGAGCTTCGGGCAAACCTGTTCCAACGGATAATCGTCCTGTTCCAGCCGAAAATCCATCGCCTCGTGCAGGCCCTCGTACCCCAGAGAAAGCGGCGCCGCAAAGGTCACGTAGGGGTGCCGGTTGAAGCCCTCGGTATACCAGACGGGCAGGTCGGTCCGGCGCAGCGCCCGCGCCATGGTGCGGCTCAGATCCAGATGAGAGATGTACCGCACGGTTCCGGTTTTAGCAAAGATCACTCTGACGTTCAGCAACGCACAACCCTCCTTTGAAGCAGGCTGCCCCGCACCCGGCGCATTTTTGCCGGCAGTTGGGCGTCGTCTCGCTGCGATGAGCACGCTCGTCCTCCGCAATCAGGAAGTCCTTGCGCACGCCGTAATCCAGATGATCCCACGGCAGCACCTCGTCATACGGCCGGCGGCGGTTTGCATAAAACGCCGGATCAATTCCGCAGGTACGGAAAACGTCCAACCAGCCGTCTGCATCGTAGTGCTCCGACCAGGCCTCCAAATGGTATCCGCGACGCCATGCCTCTAAAATCGCCGCGCCCAAGCGCCTGTCCCCTCTGGCGAAAACTGCCTCCAAAAAGCTGGTGGACGGTTCGTGGCAGCTGAGCGATATTTTGCGCGTCGTGATTGCGCCGCGCAGCAAACTCTGCTTGCGCAGCAGCTGCTCGCGCGTGTCCTGCGGCTCCCATTGGAAGGGGGTGAACGGCTTGGGAACCAGGCAGGCCGTACTGATGGAAATGGATACCGGCTTGCCCTTCGGCCGGTCCGGATTGGCGTAATAGGCGTCGACGATCTTCTGCCCCAGCGCCGCGATGCCGAGCACGTCCTCGTCGGTCTCGGTCGGCAGGCCCATCATAAAGTACAGCTTGACCGCGTTCCACCCGCCCTTAAAGGCTTTATTGACGGTGCGCAGAATCTCTTCTTCCGTCAGGTTTTTATTGATCGCGTCGCGCAGGCGCTGGGTGCCGGCCTCCGGCGCAAAGGTTAATCCGTTGCGCCGCAGGACGTTCAGCCGGTTGGCCAGTTCCTCCGAAAAGCCGTCTATCCGCAGCGACGGCACGCCGATATTCGTATGCTGCGGCTCCGCCCATTCCAGCATTTTGGCCAGCAGCGGCTCGATGTGAGTATAATCGCTGGTGGAAAGCGACAGCAGCGACACCTCTTCATATCCGGTCTGCTCACACAACAGACGGCTTTGCCGGCAGATGGTATCGACGGATTTTTCCCGCACGGGGCGGCAGATAAACCCGGCCTGACAAAACCGGCAGCCGCGGATACAGCCGCGGAAGATTTCACACACGGCGCGGTCGTGAATCACGTCGATAAACGGCACCACAAACTTGTCCGGATAATACACGCGATCCAGATCCTGAATGATCCGCTTGCGGATACGGGCCGGCGCACCGTCCTGCGGCGTCAGGGCGCGCAGCGTACCGTCGTCGTGATAAGAAGGATGATACAGCGAAGGCACGTACACGCCCTCGATCCGGGCGGCCTGACGCAAAAACTCCTTTTTGCAGTAGCCCCGGCGTTTGTGCTCCCGGTACAATTCGATCAATTCGACGTCGACCTCTTCCCCTTCGCCGATGAAAAACAAATCGATAAAATCCGCCAAAGGCTCCGGGTTGCAGGTGCACGGGCCGCCTGCCATGACCAGCGGCATACTTTCATCCCGGTCGGCCGCAAGCACCGGCAGCCCCGCCAATGAGAGCATGTGCAGCACCGAGGTATAGCAAAGCTCATACTGCAAGGTAAACCCGATCATATCAAAGGTTTTGATCGGGTCGCGGCTTTCCAGCCCGAACAACGGGATCTGATGGGCCAGCATCTTCTGCTCCATATCCAGGTCCGGTTCAAAAACGCGCTCGCACCAGACGCCGTCCAGCGAATTGAAAAGCCCGTAGAGCAGTTTCATCCCGAGATGGGACATCCCCACCTCGTACAGATCGGGAAAGCAGAAGGCGTAGCGCACCTCTACCCGATCCTTATCCTTGACCACGCTGTTCATCTCTCCGCCGCAATACCGGGCCGGTTTTTGTACTTCCGACAGAATATCGTCCAAGGTGACCAATCCGTTTTGCCTCCCCGTAAAAGATCTGTACCCATCATACTCCATTTTGACGGATATTTCAATCATTCCGGCGCAAAAGGCTCAAAAAAGTCATATACGCTCCCAAAAGCAGCAGCGTGACGTTGTACCCCGTCAGGTACCAGACAGCCGCGCCGGCCGCCAACAGCAGCGCCGTACCGGTCCACGACGTTACCGTCAGCACCCGCCGTACCCGCGCGGGCGAAAACCGCAGCAGCAGCCCGGCCCGCAGCGCTTCGCCTCCGTCCAGCCCGGTAACCGGCAGCAGATTGAAGCAGCCGATGGCCAGATGAACCGCCGCACCCCGGCTACCGGGCGCCGCGAGGCACAGGAAACCCGCCGTCAACAGATTAACGGCCGGCCCGGAAAGCGATACGAGCAGACTTTTACAGTATCCCATCCGTGTGTGCGCGGGATATTCCACCCGCACGCCGAAGGCGTCCAGGCAGATCAGAGACGGTTTTTGCCGGCAAAGCAGCAGCATAATCAGATGCCCCGTCTCATGCATCAGAGCCGCCGCGATCCCGAAGCCGGCGCTCCCCGTCCGGTCCAGCGTCAGCAAGGCGGCCGCCAAAGCAAAAAACAAGCAGCTGACGCATACACGGCAGCCGTATATTGTCCATTCAACCATATCGTGACAGATCCAGCAAGCCGGCCGGATCGCACGGTTCTTCCCCCACCCGCAGTTCAATGTGCAGGTGGGAGCCCGTCGAGTCCCCGGTATTGCCCACCAAAGCGATTTTTTGTCCGGCCGCCGCGCTTTCTCCCTCTTTCACCAGCACGCGGTGGCAATGCGCATACAGCGTTTCGATCCCGTGGCCGTGGGAGAGAATCAGATAATTGCCGTAACTGCCGCCGGATCCCACCTTTGTTACCGTTCCGTCATACAGGGCGTAGATCGGCGTGCCGGCGACCTGCCCGATATCCAGCCCTTTATGGAACTCTTCTCCGCGGAACGACCGGTTCCCGAACAACGAGGTCACAGTGCCCGCTTCCAACGGCGGCGCAGCCTTGCCGAGCGTCAGCAAAGCAAAATCGGCGCCGGACGCCGAAAGGCGGACAGCCTGCACTGCCGGCTCGCTGTCCGCCTCCCAAACCGGGACCGGTTGTTCCTGCTGCCCGGGAACCGGTATTTCCTGCAAAGCCTCACCGGCCTGCGGCAAAGGCTCCTGCCCGGTCGGCGCCGGCTCCTCCCCGCCGGATTCCGTCGGCGCCGACGTCTGCGGCTCGGTATCCCGGAACCACTCCGCCATCGCACTTTGCAGCCAGTTGGTCCGCATACACCGGGCAAAGGTCTCCCGCAGCTGCCGGTAGGCCGTACCGCCCGTCATCCTCAGCAGCGCGATCATAGCCAGCAGGAACAAACAAATCAGGCTTTGCACCGCCAATAACCGCAGCCCGGCACTTTCTTTCCTTTTTCCCTTTTGACTCATATTACACAATAATACAAAGCAACCCGCTGCAGCCTTCGTTGATGATCCGCTCCACGGTTTCCCGCAGTTTCATGCGCGCATCGGCCGGCATACGCAGCAATTTGTTGTGCAGCCCCTCGTTTACCAGCCCGTACAAAGAGGTGCCGAAGATGTTGGATTCCCATATTTTGGACGGATTTTCCTCAAACTCCCGCAGGAGATAACTGACCAGTTCTTCCGACTGTTTTTCCGACCCGACGATCGGTGCGACCTCGGTGGTGATATCAGCGCGCAGCATGTGAATGGACGGTGCGCCGGCCCGCAGGCGGATGCCGTACCGGCCGCTCTGCCGGATGATTTCAGGCTCCTCGAGCGTCAACTCCTCCACGTCCGGCATAACGATACCGTATCCGGTGGCCTCCACCTCGTCGAGCGCGTGCCGGATCTTCTCATACTTGGCGCGGATCTGTGTGAGTTCCAGCATGGTCTTCATCAAAACCGCCTCGTCCGGCAGCGACAGGCCCGTTTCCTCCGCCAGCACCTGATAAAACAGTCCGGGCTTTGCGGAGGCCTGCACGCCGGCTGTTCCCTGCCCCAGCTCTATCTGCGAGACTCTGGCGTGATCCAGATACTCGCACTGCGCCAGCGCGGCAGCCATATCCGTCATACGTGCTACCTTGGTCACCGGCTCCGCCGCCTGCCGGATCGCCTGCATCACGCTGGTGCGGATGGGATGCTCCCGCGGCAGCCGCGTCATCCAGGCCGGTAATTCCACGGATATTTCCCGTACGGGGAACTCAAACAATACCTTTTCCAAAATACGGCGGATCTCGCTTTCCTCCATCTCTTGACAGTTGACGACACAGACGGGCACGCCGTATTTTTCTTCCAGCTCGGCGCTCATGGCCAACACGGCGGAAGAGGTCGGATAAAGGGTATTGAGAATAACGGCAAACGGTTTGCGGATCTGCTGCAGTTCCCGGATCACCCGCTCTTCCGCCTCGGCATATTCCTCCCGCGGAATATCGGTGATGCTGCCGTCGGTCGTCACGACGATGCCGATGGTGGAATGCTCGTCGATCACCTTCTGCGTACCGATCTCCGCCGCCATATTGAAGGGTATCTCCTCGTCAAACCACGGCGTCTTCACCATCCGCGGCGCATTGTTTTCAATGTAGCCGAGGGCAGATGGCACGATATACCCCACGCAATCGATCAGGCGCACCTGCATCACGGCGCTGTTATCCACGGATATGCTCGCCGCCTGTTCCGGGATGAACTTGGGCTCGGTCGTCATAATGGTACGCCCCGCGGCCGACTGCGGCAATTCGTCGACGGCACGCTCCTTACGGGCGCCCTCCTCCATGTGCGGCAGCACCATTTGGTTCATGAACTGTTTGATAAAGGTCGATTTACCGGTGCGTACCGGTCCGACGACGCCCAGGTAGATATCTCCGCCGGTCCTGCGCGCAATGGTGTCGTAAATGTTCTGCTCGTTTTTCATATGTGTTCCTCCCTCAGCACAGCGGGATCAGCAACACCGTATCCTGCGCGAGGATATCCGATGTCAGCCCGTTTTCCTGCCGGATCGTCTCCGCCGGGGTACGGCTGTTTTTGGCAATCTCCCACAGATCCTCCCCCGCATGGGCAAAACAAACCTTTACCGCCGCCGGATCCGGCGCGAAGGCGCCTTCCTCATCCGGCTGAACGTCGGTAAGAAGCTCTGTTCTCTGCCGGCGAAAGCAGCGATATACCGTATGGATCTGCGCCGTCAGTTCCACACTGCCGTTGCCGGTTGCGGAAAAATCGCATCCTGTCACTTCCATACGGAAGCGCGTACCGTCGCAGCTGCACGCAAAGCGCCGGGCGTAATCCGCCATCTTTTCGTAATAATTCACCTGACCGTCGGTATCCCTGGTCAACATGCAAAACAGCACCCGGGCTGACAAGGTTGTCTGCCCATCCTCACAGACACATCCGGCCGGGAATATCTCCGCCCACACGTCCAGCACTTCCGCCACCCCGTCGGACGGCAGCGGCACCGTTTGGCGGAACGCTTCTTCGTCGTCGCCGTATTGCACCGCCTGTTCCAGTTCTGCCTCCTGCCGGGTCATCTGCAGCGGATACCGGCAGCTGTATGCGTCGGCAGCCAGACGCACCGGCAGATCCTGCTCGCCGTTGAGAAAAGCCAGCAGCTTAACACTAACGGAAAGCAGCGTATTTTCCCCGTTCTGATTCGGCTGCAGCCGCACGTCATTCGCCAGGATCGTGACCCCCGCGTCGCAGTTCCACTCCTCCGTCATGCCTTCCGCATCCACGATCTGGCTGAACGGCAACACCAACCGGCTGCGGACCGTTTTACCCTGCACGGCGTCGGCGCAGTATAAAACGTCGGTGCGCACCTCGCCTTTAATGATAGCTTTTCCGTTCATGCGGCGGCACTCCCGCAGCAGGGCGACCGTATCGGCGCGGATGATGAACTCGGCCGGCGGCAGATCCGCTCCCAGTTCGCCTGTTTCATTGACGGAAAAAGTCTTTTCCGCATACGACCCGGGAGCCGTGTAGGTCAACTCTTGCGTTTTGACGTACACGTCCTGTCCTTCCATATTTTCAATATACGTCTGCGCATCCGTCGTATACAGCGTCAACTTGACGGTAAAGGCTCCGTGTACGTCCAGCCGGCGCGGGCTGACGGCCCGGCAGTTGACGTAATCCGTCTGAGCGCTGACCGCCGCACGCCGGATATCCGGTCCGCTTTTCAGCAAAAAAGAGGAAGAAAACGGCTGCGTAAACTCGCAGCAGCGCACACAGCATCTTCCCTCATCCAGATACAGCACCCGGATGCTGACGATACCGTCCACCAGATACCGGTCCGCACTGCGCTGTCTGGATTGCACCATGGGTTTCATCACGCATTTGAGAACGGCGGAAACGTCCGGATCGTAATCCGGCAGCACAAAGTCGCAATCGACCGGCCGCTCATCCGACTCGTCCGTCAGCACACGGTCTGCGAGGATCCGCTCATTTTTAACCGAAAAATCCATCTGACACCTCTCCTTTATCCCGTCGCAATCTATCTCAACTATATTCTGCCCGTGCGGACAGTATGCAGGAAAAAAGAAAAATCCCGGCCGTTCGGGCCGGGATGATGATAATAGGATTTTAAGGGGACATTTTACGCAGCCGCGCCGGATCAAACAGCGTTCGGTTCATCCGGTTCCCCTCCGTATCGGTAATTACAAGCAGCGCCTGGATCCGTCGGACGGTATCCACCACGGACGCCTCGCTGTCACCGATCAGGGTAAAGCGCCCGAAATGCTGCTGCAAGGTGCCGAGATAGTCCTCACGGATCGTTTCTCCGACGGCACGGTACCGGATAAAATCGATTACCGTCGGCAAGCGGATTGCCTCTTCCAACCGACCACACTGCCGATGATGCCTTGCTGCAGCGGGACCATCAACTGTGCGCCGACCCTGCCGCCGACCGTCAGGTCGATTCTGGCAGCCTCCTCCGGGGCGATGAAAGGACCACCCAGAGCGCCTCGGATCATCATTTTCATATCGTTGATGCCCATCAGCGGTTCCGTCAGTTTATAAATCATCCCGCCGCTCAAACGATACCCCATCTCATGAAAATAGATTTTGCCTTTGTACGGTAGCGATTGAAAAAACACAGTTCCCTTCCGGATGTTCATGCCGCGGATCATGGCGCGCACCTTTTGATCCATGTGTGCCATGTAGTAAGCCGCATACCGGGAAGGGGTGCGGGTAAAGCCGCTGATCAGTCCCTTTTTATCGTTCGGATCCACAACGTAAGTGTCAATCATCAGATACGGGCAAACAAGATCCCCCTGCACCAGATAGCGCACGCCGAAAATCTCGCCGCCGTTTTCTATATATTTTTCCGCTATCACGCGTTTGCAGGTGTATGCATCCATCGCCTTGTGCCAGGCGGGCAACACCTCTTCTTTACTTCTGCAAACGGAAATGCCGATCGAACTGCATCCGTCCACCGGTTTGACAATGATGGGATAATCGATGCGCGCCAGTTCGGCATCCGTCATACGGTCGCTGATATCATATTCCTCCGGTACGTCCACACCGAAGCGGCGGCAATTTGCGGTAAACTCATCTTTGTTGGCACAGCTGTTCCAAAGATCCATCGTCGTATAGCAAGGCAGACCGGCCGCCTCGCAAAGCCGTATCATATTGCGGATATTAAACTCGCTCGGCCCGCAAAACACCCCGTCGATCCGCTGCTCGGCAATCAGTTGCCGGAGGGCCTCCACGTCGGTCGTGCTGATGCGGAAATGAGCGTCCGCCGCCTGTTTGGCAACCCGCTGAGAAACGTCCGCCTCATCGACCACCACGGTATATACACCCATAGAGCGGGCCATATTCACCAGATTCAGGGATGCAAATGTACCTCCGAGGATCAGCAGACGCTTACCGCTTACCTGCATAAACAAAGCCTCCTTGCATGGCCGGTCAGACCGGTTCGGAAAAAGTATCCGGATGCTGCGGATCAAACGGTTCGCTTGCCCACAGTACCGTGACCAGATCTTCCGTATCGGACAGATTGATCAGGTTATGGGTATAGCCCGGCAGTATATGCACCGCCTCCAGCTTGTCGCCGGATACCTCAAAACGCAGTACTTCGTCGCTGCCGATCCGCCGCTCCTGAATCAGGCCGTGCCCGGATACCACGACAAAAAGTTCCCATTTGGTATGGTGCCAGTGCTGCTCTTTGGTAACGCCCGGGCGACAAATATTGACGGAAACCTGCCCGCAACTGCCGGTGCGCAGCAGTTCGGTAAAGCTGCCGCGCGCATCTTCGTGCGTCGGCAGCGGAAACCGGACCATCTCCTCCGGCAGATAGGACAAATAGGTGGCATACAGCTTTTTGGCAAAAGAACCGGCCGGCATCTCCGGCATGACCAGCGTTCTCGGCTGGTTGCGGAAGGTGTACAGCAGCTCCACGATCGTGCCCAGCGTCACGTGAAAGGCACCCGGCACCGCACAATAGCGTCCGTCCGGCTGCCACACCGTTTCGGTCCCGTTAAAATTGCAATGGTGTTCCCGGTCCTCCAGCGCGTCCAGCATTTCGTCGACCAAATCGTCGATATACACCAGTTCCAGCGAAATATCCGGATCGGTAATGGTGATGGGCAGGTCCCTGGCAATGTGATGGCAGAAGGTCGCCACTACGGAGTGCTGATATGGCTGACACCATTTGCCGAACAGATTGGGAAAACGGTACACCAACACTTTGGCGCCGGTCCTGCGGGCGTGCTCGAACAGCAGATCCTCCCCCGCCTGTTTGTTTTTACCGTACTCGCTCCCTTCGTACCGGCCGGTCAGCGTCGCCTGCACAGAGGAAGAAAACATCACCGGGCAGGTATTGCCGCATGCCTGCAACGTATCCAGCAGATGCGAAGTGAAACCGTACGGATCCTGCGCAGCCGCCTGCGTCGGCTGCTGCCAATTGACCCCGGCAAAGTGGAACACAAAATCCGCCTGCCGGCAATAGGCCGCCAGCAGCGCGGGGTCCGTATCCGTATCAAAGCAAAACACGTCCTCTATCACAAGGCCGGGACGCGTCTTATCCTTGCCGGTTTGCAGGTTCTGCAAGGCAGCCATCAGGTTGCGGCTGACAAAGCCGGCCGAACCGGTCACTAAAATCTTCACGGCAACTCCTCCTTTTCCGGCTTTCAACGCATATGATCCGACGCTGTTTTTCCGCCCCGGATCCGGGTTATTGCCTCCGCCCTGTCAACCGACGCACCGCCTGTCTGCACATCGGCAGAATATCCTGATCCTTCACAGCGAGCAGGCACAACAGCGTCAGGCCGATGTAGATGACCGCGCCCAGCGCGATCTCGATCAGCAGGTTGACCGCGGCGCGGAAGGCCAGCATGCGATTGACCCATTGCACGGCGGCAAACATCATCGCGCCGGGCAGCAGAAAGATCTGGCTGGCAAAAACCTGCCGGATATGATAACGGTTCTGCCGGGCAGAAAAGGCAAACACACAACTCTGCGTGACCATGACCACCGCTTCCGCAATCAAGGTGCCGATGGTGGCGCCCAGCGCGCCCATGTCGAGGACTTTGATCATATAATAGTTGGCGATAAAATTGACCGCGGCGCCGAGAATGACGGAAAAGATATAGATGCCGTCCTTTTTCAGCGGGATCAGGCAGGCGGAGCAGGTAATCGTCGAAACCGTTTTGATCAGGATCACGATGGCAAACCACTTGGCCAGCACAACGGTGGGCTGGAACGCTCCTCCGAAAAACATCGGGCAAAACAGATCCGACACCGCGGCAATACCGAAACAAAGCGCCGAACTGACCAGCATGCCCACCTTCAGCGATTTGCCTTGCAGCGCCCGATATTCTTCCGCTTTTTCATCCCGCACCAGCACGCTGATCTGCGCCATGATCACGTTGCAGCAGCCGATCACCGCGGTAAACGGGATGTTCAGCAATTTGTCGGCGTTATAATAGTAGCCGCTCTGCGTTTCGGTACTGAAATATCCCAGCATTGTTTTGTCCATCATGTGATAGACGCTCGACGCGATCACCGGAATAAAAAGCATCAGATTGGGCTTGATATGACGTACGATATCCGCCGCGCCGACCGGCACGAAATCGACGTATTTTTTCAGCCGGATCCACAGCAGAAGATTGCTCAGCAGCTGACCGAAAGCCAGGATAAACACATAAACGGCCAGATCTTCCTTCCGGCGGACAAAGACAAACAGGCTGGCCGTTGTCAGCAGCTTGACAAAGATGCTGCGCGTCACCGTCAGTTTGAACTCTTCGAGCCCGAAATACAGCCAGTTGATGTTGACGCATTCGCTGAGCAGATACAGCAGCTCGATCAGGAAAAACAGCTGATACTTCGCGGAAAAAGCCGTCACATATATCACGTACGCCGCCAGTGACAGGCCGGCCGAGATCAGCTGGCATACGAACAGCCCGCAGAAGTTGCGGCTGACCTCTTCCCTCGTCTTGCTCTGGGCGATCTGCCGCATGCCGTACTTGGACAGCCCCAGCACGGCGAAAAGCATAAAATAGTAAACGATGGAGTAGGTGTAGGAATATATACCCAGCCCCTCTGCCCCCAGCACGCGGGACAGATACGGAGAAGTGATCAACGGGATGCCGACGGCCAGAATCTGGTAGACCGTCTGGTACCCGAGGTTCCGTTTCAGCCTGCTCATACCGGTTCCTCACAGGCGCCGATTTTCCGGTAATCCAGACTGCACAGCAGCCAGAACATGAAGGAACTGACGCCCGGCCCGAACGGCGGATACCCCTCCAGAACCGATTCCACAAAATAGAGGATGGTAATACCGATGATCATATCCTTGCGGTACCCCTTGATCGTATTATACTGCCGGTTGACAGCGATATTTTGTGAGATACGCAGCCCCCAGATGATATATATGATCAGCGCGCCGATCACGCCGTTCTCCGTCAGGACGCAGATATAAAAATTGTCCACATAATATCTGCCCGTACCGATCAGCGACGCTTCCTTGAATTGATCAAACGCTCTTTCATAATTCTTGATGCGGCCGCTGCTGATGTCGTTGACGTCGGAGCTCTCGCCGTATTTATCCAACAGGAAGGTATGTGACAGATAATTCCGGACGGTAGGTATGGAAAGTATAATTACGGCCAGCGCCAGCGTCACGCCCAGTACGATCAGTTTTTGTTTGGTCGGCAGGCGGAAAAAGTAAAACACCAGCACAAGGGCCACGCCGAGCAGCGCCGTGCGGCACTGGCTCAATCCGCTGACAAAAATCAGGTACACAATCGCCGCGTAGCCTACTATCTTGTAACGTTTGAGCTGCGGAATGATCACGAAGAAGAGCAGCAGCAGGGCCAGCGACCAGATCTGCGCCGCTGAGTTTTTGTTCATGAAGGCGTACATACGGGAGGAAAACCACGCCTGCAAAGAAGGAAAATACATGATGTTCACGTATACGGCGAACACCAGCGCCATGCTCACATAGACCAGCGCCAGATTAAAAAATTGCTGCCTGGTGATACTGTTCAGGCTCATATTGGTAACAACGGTAACAATCAGCGGGATCACAAGCACCGTCAGCATGTTGGCATGCAGATGGTCCCGGCCGAACAGCGTACAAACGATACAGAACAGCGCAAAGCACAGATACAGTACGCTGAACGCCATCGTAAACAGGGAAAAACGGCTCTTTCTCCCCTTACCGAAGAAGCTGACGATCATCATCAGGCCCCACGCCGCATACATCAGCGGCCGAACAAACCGCGAGATCGCCTCTACCTGTGACAAGACGGTCACAACGACGGTGATATACATCAGCAGCATGGTGATGTCGCTTTCTTTTTTTATCGAAATGCTCATACGGCATCTTCTCCCCGCAAGTTTTCCGGCGACCGCTCCGCCGACGGCGGCGATCTCCCCTTTTCTGCTCCCGCGCAAAAGAAACTCTACCACATAAATTATATAATACTTTAATAGCGGCCGTTTGTCAATATTGCGGCGGGTACAGGCAAAAGAAAACCCCTTCCGCCGGCGGCGGAAGGGGTCAGACGCCCGGTTCAGAAAGCGATCTTCTGCTCGATATACTCTTTCAGCTGATCGATCGGCAGGCGGATCTGCTCCATGGTATCGCGGTCCCGCACCGTGACGCAATGATCGTTCTCGCTGTCAAAATCATAGGTAATGCACATCGGGGTACCGATTTCATCCTCGCGGCGGTACCGCTTGCCGATCGACCCGGCATCGTCGAAATCGACCATGAAATATTTCGACAACTGTTCAAACACCGCACGGGCCGGTTCAGCCAGTTTTTTGGACAGCGGCAGTACCGCCGCCTTGTACGGCGCCAGAAACGGATGCAGCCGCAGCACGGTGCGCACGTCGTTCTTTTCGGCGTCGACGACCTCCTCGTCGTATGCCTCGCACAAAAAGGCAAGGGCCACGCGGTCGGCACCGAGCGACGGCTCCACCACGTAAGGCACGTACCGCTCGTTGGTCTCTGCGTCAAAATATTCCAGCGATTTGCCGCTGGCCTGCTGATGGCGGCCCAGATCATAGTTGGTACGGTCGGCGATGCCCCACAATTCTCCCCAACCGAACGGGAACAGATACTCAATATCGGTCGTCGCTTTGGAATAGAAGGACAGTTCCTCCTTTTCATGGTCGCGCAGACGGACGTTGTCCTGTGTCAGGCCCAAAGAGAGCAGGAAGTTTTTGCAGAAATCCTTCCAATAATAGAACCAATCCAGGTCGGTATCCGGTTTGCAGAAAAACTCGCATTCCATCTGCTCAAACTCGCGGATACGGAAGATAAAATTGCCCGGCGTGATCTCGTTGCGGAAGGATTTGCCCACCTGGCACACGCCGAACGGCAGTTTGCGGCGAGTCGTGCGCTGAATATTGGCAAAGTTGACAAAGATGCCCTGCGCGGTCTCGGGCCGCAGGTACGCCTCGCTTTTGGAATCCTCCGTGACGCCGATGTAAGTTTTGAACATCAGGTTAAACTTGCGGATGCCGGTAAAATTGCTCTTTCCGCATTCCGGGCAAACGATGCCGTGCTCCTGAATATACTGTTCCATCTGCTCAAAGGTCATACCTTCCGCATGGCCGCCGTTTTCCTCGATCAGTTTGTCGGCCCGGTGCCGCGCATGGCATTCCTTACAATCCATCAGCGGGTCGGAAAAGCCGCCCACATGGCCGCTGGTGACCCATACCTGCGGGTTCATGATGATGGCGGAATCCAGCCCGACGTTATACGGGCTTTCCTGCACGAACTTTTTCCACCAGGCTTTTTTGACGTTGTTCTTAAACTCCACGCCCAATGGGCCGAAATCCCACGCGTTGGAAAGGCCGCCGTAGATCTCGCTGCCGGGATAGACAAAACCGCGGTTTTTGCACAGGGCAACGATCTGGTCCATCGTTTTTTCAGTGTTTTTCATTGTTTGCCGACTCCTTTTTATTCACAAACTTTATTTTCAAGCGCACAATAAGCGCGAACCTGCTGCATCAACTTGTCGAACGTATCCGGCGTGATCGATTGCGCCCCGTCGCACAAGGCGTTGACCGGATCCGGATGCACCTCGATCATCAGGCCGTCCGCCCCGGCGGCCACGGCCGCCTTGGCCAGCGGTATGATCAGGTCGGCGTGGCCGGTCGCGTGGCTGGGATCCACCAGCACCGGCAGATGCGTCTTCTTTTTCAGCACAGGCACCGCGGACAAATCAAGGGTATTGCGCGTTTCCGTTTCAAAGGTGCGGATGCCGCGCTCGCACAAAATGACGTTGGGATTGCCGCCCGCGCAGATATACTCCGCACTCATCAGCCACTCACGGATAGTGCTGGACAAGCCTCTTTTGAGAAGCACGGGCTTTTTGCATTTGCCCAGTTCCCACAGCATATCGAAGTTCTGCATATTCCGGGCGCCTACCTGAATGACGTCCACATCGTTGAACAGGTCCAGATGTTCCAAACTGGTCAGCTCGGTCACAATGGGCAGGCCGGTCTTCTTTTTTGCTTCCAGCAGCAGCTCGATGCCCTCCGCCTTCAACCCGCGGAACGCATAAGGCGACGTTCTCGGCTTAAAGGCGCCGCCGCGCAGCAGCCGCGCCCCGGCCGCCTGCACGCGCTCGGCCGTATAGAGAATCTGCTGTTCCGACTCTACCGAACACGGCCCGGCGATAACCGTAAAATATCCGCCGCCGATCGGTACGCCGCCGGCATTGACCACCGTATCTTCCTGATGGAACTGGCGGTTGCACAGCTTGTACGGTTCCGATACGCGGCGCACCGCATCGACGATTTCAACAGACTCCAACTTGGCCGGATCAATGGCGGAGGTATCCCCTATCAGGCCCAGCAGCGTCGTGTGTTCGCCCTCGCTCAAATGGACGGAAAGCCCCAAGGATTGTATTTTCTGGATTAACTGATCCCGTTTTTCTTTTGTGGCGTTTGGTTTAAGGATGACGATCATCGGTTACGTCCCTGCCTTTCCTGCATTATGAAAACAGCCGCCGGCGCAACCCGAAATGGTCCGCCGCTTTGCCGAACACCAAAAACAGCGCCGCGCTGCCGAAACCCTGTATCAGGTTGCCCGGTATACCGGCCAACGGTACGCCCCAGCTGCCGAACAGCAGCGCTTCCGCCACATAATAACCGAAAACGGTCCATGCGACGGCGATGGGAAGCCCTAAAACATTGCGCAAACAAATGATATTCTTGTTTTTACTTGTAAAGCAAAAAGCCATTACAGATTTGATGATAACTGTCGGAAGCGCCCACAGCGGCGCCGTGAGCAGGTCTGCCAATCCGCCGCCGACGGCGGCCGCCGTCATCGCATACGGGAAAGGCAAACAACAGGCAGCCATGAAGATCATCGTATCCCCAAAGTGGACGTACCCGCCGTTGGTTCCTACGGGAAGATGAAACAGATACGCCGTCATAATCATGGTCAGCGCAGCAAAAGCCGCGGCCGACACGATATATTTCAAAGAATCGGATTTCTTTGCCATGCAAGTATATTCCCTTTACAACGTTTTCAGAAAAGTTTCGAAAGCAACGCCCTCCCGCGGATCGGTCCCGGCGGCAAAAGATCGCTCAGCCGCCTTCTCAATCATGCGGGCCGCCCGCCGCACCGCCTTAACGGGGTCCTGCTGACACAACAACCCGCCCAGTAAAGCCGACGCAAACAGGTCGCCGGTACCGGAATAACTGCCGCCGGAGGCTTTGGTCCACACCATTTGTTCCCCGGCCGGCATACAGACCAGGTTGCCGACGGCCCGGCTGCCGCGATGATCAGCCATAATGCCGGTGATCACGACCAACTGCCGGGAAGGCGTCATCAGCCGGCGCCCGATCTCCCGGATACGCCGCATTCGCAACGCCCGGGGCTGTGCCGCATCCACCGCGGCATACGGAACATCTGCCAGCAAACAGGCCTCCGTCAGGTTGGGGGTAATCACGTCCGCCTGACGGACCAGCAGCCGCATTTGCCGGACCACGGCTTCATCCGCCGTAGGATACAACTCCCCGTGATCTCCCAGAACAGGGTCCACCAGCAGCAACGTCCCCGGCCGGCGGAAGGCCCGGACAAAGCGGTGTACCTGCCTGCCCTGAAGGCCGCTGGCCAAAAAGCCGGTATAAATTGCGTCCAACTCCACGCCCTGCGCAGACCACCGGTCGATACATGCGCCGATCATACGGCCGCAATCCTGCATCCGGTAGTCCGGATAGCCCGTTTGCCCGGTCAGCACCGCCGTCGGCACCGGACATACCTGTATACCCATGCAGGAAAGGACCGGCAGCGCCGCCGTCAGCGAACATCTGCCGAACCCGGATATATCCTGAATCACAGCGACCTTTTTCACGCTTGGCTCTCCTTTTGCTTATCGCCGGGGTTGTTTCAAACGATAAGACAGTACCATCAGACTGTCTTCCAAATGGACGTTTTCCGCCACCGTACCGGGATGATGATGCGCAATGTCATAATGGGTAAAGTTCCAAAAGCCGGTCACGCCCAGCACCGTCAGCCGTTCGACAATGTCCGGGGCGGCCCGGTCCGGCACGCAAAGCAAGGCGGCTTTCGGCTTCTTTTCCAGGCAAAATGCTTCCAGCTCCGTCTCAGGGCGGATCGTCAGCCCGCCTACCTGTGTGCCGATCAGGGCAGGAGAAACGTCAAACAGCGCCGTCAAGCGCATGCCGAGCCTGGTAAAATCCATCTGGCGGGCGATCGCATGGCCAACGTGGCCAACGCCGATGAGGATCACTTCCGTGCGGCGCTGTACGCCGAGGATCCGGCCGATCTCACGGTACAACGGCTCCACCTGATACCCGTACCCCTGTTGACCGAACCCGCCGAAACAGTTCAGGTCCTGCCGGATCTGCGAAGCTGTCAGCCCCATTTGCCGGGAAAGATCCGCGGACGAAATGTGCGTCACACCCTCCTGCATCAAATCCCTCAAAAAACGATAATATCGAGGTAATCTCCGGATAACGGGGAGGGAAATATCTGTCTTTTTCACCATAAAAATCCTCCCTTGTTTGTGCCGTCAGGTGCGATGCTCGCGGGTATAATCCAGCAGACCGCCGGCCAGCAGCATCTCCGTTTGCCGCTTGGTATAGCCGCTGACAAGCGGTATTTCTTTGCCGGTGGTGCGATTGAGCAGCACAACAGGCTCCCCGTTCGCTACACGGCGGCGCACATCCGGCAGTTCCAACTCGTCACCGAAGGCGACGGCATCGTAATCCGCCTCATTGGCAAAGGTCAGCGGCAGAATGCCCGCGTTGATCAGGTTGGCCGCATGGATGCGGGCAAAGGATTTGGCAATGACCGCGCGGATGCCCAGATACAACGGTGCCAGCGCCGCATGCTCGCGCGAGCTGCCCTGGCCGTAGTTGGCGCCGCCGACCACGATGCCCGACCCCTCCGCACGGCAGCGCGCCGGAAAATCGGGATCGCAGCGGGTAAAGCAATGCTGCGAAATAGCCGGAATGTTGGACCGCAGCGGCAAAATCTTCGCGCCGGCCGGCATGATATGGTCGGTCGTGATATTGTCGCCTACTTTCAGCAGCACCTTGGCACGGATGGTCTGACGCAGCGGTTCCGTCTGCGGGAAGGGTTTGATGTTCGGGCCGCGGCGCACCTGCAGCTGCTCCGCCTCATCGGCCGGGGCGGGCGGCTCAATCATGTTGTCGTTGATCAGAAAACGCTCCGGCAGGGAAATAGCCGGCATCGGACCGAGAGTGCGCGGGTCAGTCAGCACGCCGGTCAGCGCAGAGGCCGCTGCCGTTTCGGGGCTGACCAGATACACCTGCGCATCCGCCGTACCGGAACGCCCCTCAAAATTGCGGTTGAAGGTACGCAGCGACACCCCTTGCGAGCAGGGGGATTGTCCCATCCCGATACATGGGCCGCAGGCGCATTCCAGAATCCGGGCGCCGGCGGCGATCAGGTCTGCCAGCGCGCCGTTTTGCGCCAGCATGGTGTACACCTGCTTGGAACCGGGGGCGATCGACAGGCTGACGGTGGGGCAAACGGTTTTGCCTTTCAAAACGGCCGCCACTTTCAGCATATCCTGCAAGGAAGAGTTGGTACAAGAGCCGATGCAGACCTGCTGCACGGCAATCGGCCCGATATCGCGCACGGTGCGCACCGCATCCGGAGAGTGCGGGCAGGCAGCCAGCGGCTGCAGCGCTGTCAAATCGATTTCGACGACCTCGTCGTACACGGCGTCTTCATCGGCAAAGACGGGTGTAAAGTCCGCCTCTCTCCCCTGTGCCTTCATAAAGGCGCGGGTAACCTCATCCGCCGGGAAAACCGACGTCGAGGCGCCCAGTTCGGCCCCCATGTTGGTAATGGTGGCCCGTTCCGGTACCGAGAGCGTTTTGACCCCTTCGCCGCCGTATTCGATGATCTTGCCTACGCCGCCCTTGACGGACAGCCGGCGCAGCACCTCTAAAATCACGTCTTTGGCCGCTACCCACGGCTGCAGCCGGCCGTTCAGGCGCACAAGCACCATCCTGGGCATGGTGATATAATACGGCCCGCCGCCCATGGCGACCGCCACGTCCAACCCGCCGGCACCAAAGGCCAGCATGCCGATGCCGCCGCCGGTCGGCGTATGGCTGTCCGACCCGATGAGGGTTTTCCCCGGGATGCCGAAGCGTTCCAGATGTACCTGATGGCAGATGCCGTTGCCGGGGCGGGAAAAATACAGCCCGTGTTTTTTGCACACCGTCTGGATATACAGATGATCGTCCGCGTTTTCAAAACCGGTTTGCAGGGTATTATGGTCGATATATGCGACCGACCGTTCGGTGCGCACGCGCGGCACGCCGATGGCCTCAAACTCCAGATACGCCATGGTACCGGTCGCATCCTGCGTAAGGGTCTGATCGATGCGCAGGCCCACCTCGCAGCCCGGTTTCATCTCCCCGCTGACCAGGTGCGCCGCGATCAGTTTCTGTGCAATCGTATAGCCCATCGTTTTCTCCTTTTATCTCTTCTTCTCAGCCACTTCCTGCAACACACGGTCCATAAACGCTTCCACCGTCATCGTGCCGAGATCGCCTTCGGCGCGGGCACGGACGGAAACCGTCCCGCTCTCGGTCTCCCGGTCGCCGACGACCAGCATATACGGTACCTTTTCCAGCTGCGCCTCACGGATCTTTTTGCCGATCTTCTCGTTGCGCTCATCCAGTTCCACGCGCAGGCCGACCGTTTCAAAGCGTTGCTGCAGGCTCTTGGCAAAGTCCAGCGCGCGGTCGGTCACGGGCAACAGTTTAACCTGTACCGGCGACAGCCATACCGGGAAAGCGCCGGCAAAATGCTCGGTGATGATACCGATAAAGCGCTCGATCGACCCGAACACCACGCGATGAATCATTACAGGACATACCTTGTCCCCGTTGCTGTCGGTATAGACCAGATCAAACCGGCCGGGCAGCTGATAATCCAGCTGAATGGTACCGCACTGCCAGGTGCGGTCCAGCGAATCCTGAATATGGAAGTCCAGCTTCGGGCCGTAGAAGGCGCCGTCGCCGGGGTTGATCTCGTACGTTTTGCCGATGCTGGTGATCGCATCCGCCAGCGCGTCGGTCGCGATCTTCCAATCCTCTTCCGAGCCGATATGATCTTCCGGCATAGTGGACAATTCGATCTTGTACGGCAAGCCGAACAGCGAATACACCTCGTCGAACAACTGCGCGATGCGGATGACCTCCTGCTTGATCTGGTCCTTCGCCAATAGGATGTGCGCATCGTCCTGCGTAAAGCAGCGCACGCGGAACATCCCGTGCAGGGCCCCGCTCAACTCATGGCGGTGCACCAGCCCCAACTCGCCGTAGCGCAGCGGCAGATCCCGGTAAGAGTGCGGTTCCAGGTCATAGACCAGGATACTGCCGGGGCAGTTCATGGGTTTGATGGCAAAGTCCTCGTCGTCGATGACGGTGGTATACATGTTCTCTTTGTAATGTTCCCAGTGGCCGGACGTTTCCCAAAGGGTACGCTTCATGATCTGCGGGGTGGATATTTCCAGATAATCCCACTTTTTATGCACCGCGCGCCAATAGTCGATCAGGGTGTTTTTCAGCACCATACCCTTGGGCAGATAGAACGGGAAGCCGGGCGCCTCGTCACGGAAGGCGAACAGGCCCAGTTCTTTGCCGAGGCGGCGATGATCGCGGCGCTTGGCCTCCTCGATGCGCTCGATATATGCGTCCAGTTCCTCTTTTTTCGGGAAAGAGATGCCGTAAATGCGCTGCAGCGTCTCACGGTTGGAGTCGCCGCGCCAATAGGCGGCGTTGCAGGTAAGCAGTTTAATGCCGTTACCCTTGATACGGCCGGTATCCGGCAGGTGCGGGCCGGCGCACAGGTCGGTAAAATCACCCTGCGTGTAGAAAGAAATCTCAGCGTCCTCCGGCAGGTCGCGGATCAGCTCCTGCTTGTACGGCTCATCCTGCATGCGGGCCAGCGCCTGCTCGCGCGGCAGCGTAAAGCGTTCTATCGGCAGAGCCTGCTTGGTGATCTTGCGCATTTCCTCCTCGATTTTCAGCAGATCCTCCGGCGAGAAGGTCTCCGTGCTGTCAAAATCATAATAAAACCCGCTGTCGATCGCAGGGCCGATGGTCAGCTTGGTCTGCGGAAACAGATGCTTGACTGCCTGCGCCATCACGTGAGACGTGGTGTGCCAATACGCTTTTTTGCCGTCCGGATCGTCAAAGGTCAGGATTTCCAACGTACAATCCTTCGTCAGCGGCGTACGCAGATCCGCCACCTCGCCGTCGATACGGGCCGCACAGGCAACCCGGTACAAACCCATGGATATCTCTTTGCAAAGTTCCTCCGCCGTCGTACCGGCCTGTACCTGCCTGACGTCTCCGCCCTTTAGTGTGATTTGCAGCATGTGTATCCTCTCCTCATTTGAGTAAAATAAATAAAAGCCGCCGTCGTCCCGACAAAAGGGACGCGGCGACGGTACCTCGTGTTTCCACCCTCGTTCAGCAGTATGGACATACTGCCCTCTGAAAGCCGGTAACGGGGCTGAACCGATGTGCCTTAAAAAGTACGGCACACGTCTCCGGGGCGGTAGCCGGATACCGCTGCTTTGCGCACCGCTTACAGCCGGGACGGTGCTCTCTGCGGCAACAGCGCGGTTGGCTTCCCCTTCTAAGACTTTCCCTTGTTTCGCATCTTTTTTATATCATATTTTTTTTATGATGTCAAGAGGCTTTCACCCCGTTTTTACGGGTAAGCAGCCCTGTTCACGGGTCGCGTGCGGGGCGGCACGGCGCATCTCCTTTTTCAAAGCGTTCTCTCAATTTTTCCAGCGCCCTTTTTTCGATCCGGGACACATAGGAGCGCGAAATATTCAACTGCCGCCCCACCTCGCGCTGGGTACAGCTTTGACCGTTCAGCCCGAACCGCCGGTGCAGGATCTCCATTTCCCGCTCGTCGAGCACCTCGCGCATATAACGGTACAATTTTTCGGCGTTGATTTTCAGGTCCAGGTCCTCCAGCAGCGTATCGTCCTGCGCGATGACGTCCATAAGCGTGAGAGGATTGCCTTCCTTATCCGTATCAATGGGCTCCATCATGGAAACGTCCTGCGCGCTTTTACGGCCGCTGCGGAAATACATCAGGATCTCATTCTCGATACACCGGGAAGCATACGTTGCCAGACGGATCCCTTTATCCGGGTCAAAGGTGGATACCGCCTTGATCAGCCCGATGGTACCGATCGAGATCAGGTCCTCCTGATCCCGCACGGAGCTGTAATATTTTTTGATGATATGGGCCACCAAACGCAGGTTATGTTCGATCAGTCTGTCGCGGGCCTGTCTGTCCTGCCTTTCCCGCCAATCCCGCAGGGCCTGCATCTCCTGCGCCGCCGTCAGCGGTTTGGGGAAAGACCCGGAATTGACCACGTGCAGGGCCATAAAATAAATGCTGCAAACCGAACGCAGCCAGGAAAACAACATAGACGCTCCCTCCTTTTGTTGCAGAATATGCGCCGGATTGCCCTTTTCTTGCCAGTCCCGCGAAAAAAGTGCCTCCCCGTGCGGGCGCGTCATATACTGGCATGAGGTGAAACTGATGGACAACGTCCTGCCGGCGGCTCTGCTGGCCACAACAGGCACCTGGCTGATCACCGCTCTGGGAGCCGCCACCGTTTTATTTTTCCGGCGCATCCGTCAGGAGACGCTGAACCTGATGCTTGGTTTTGCCGCCGGCGTCATGATTGCCGCCAGCTTCTGGTCGCTGCTGCAGCCGGCCGTCGAACTGACGGAACGGCACCTGCCCATACCGGCTTTTTTAACCGTAACCGGCGGTTTTTCGGGCGGCGTACTGTTTATGTGGGGGGCCGACCGCGTTATAACCGCCATCCGGCGCAGGGCCGAAGGCGCTGAAGGCGGCTCCCCTTCCAACCGGATCCTGCTGCTGGTCCTTTCCATCACGCTGCACAATATTCCGGAGGGGCTGGCGGTGGGCGTGGCGTTCGGTGCGCTGGCCGGCAGCGGCTATTCGCCGGAAGCGCTCATGGGCGCCGTCACCATTGCCGCAGGCATCGGCCTGCAAAACTTTCCGGAGGGCGCGGCCGTCTCTCTGCCGCTGCGCCGCGAAGGCTGTTCCCGGAGCCGGAGTTTCTGGATCGGGCAGGCTTCCGGCCTGGTTGAACCGCTGGCCGGCGTGGCCGGCGCCGCCGCGGCGGTATACATGCGCCGTTTGCTGCCCTTTGCCCTTTCCTTTGCCGCGGGTACGATGATCCTTGTAGCCGTGCACGAACTGATTCCGGAGTGCCAGCAAGACAAAAAAGCTCATCCGTACCGGGCCACGATGGGCGTTATGGGTGGTTTTCTGCTCATGACGCTGCTGGATCTGGCGCTGGGATAAGAAAAAAGCATACGGGCCCGACGTCGGTCGGACCCGTAGCGTTTTTATATGCCATCCGTTGATTTTATCGTGTTTTTATCCGTAAAGCCTATTGCCTTTCCAGCAAAAGATCGGCAAAAGTATACGGCACCGCCCGGGCCAGATCAGCCGGCGTCAACTGCACCTGATACCCGACCCGGCCGCCGCTGACGCAAATGGTATCGCAGGCGCGGGCGCTGTCGTCGATCCATGTGGGGAACAGTTTTTTCATGCCGATCGGCGAGCAGCCGCCGTGGATGTAACCGGTCAGCGGCAGCAATTCCCTGGCGCGGATCATCTCCACCCATTTTTCGCCCGCGATTCTGGCGGCCTTTTTCAGGTCCAACTCGCCGCATACCGGCACGATAAACACATAGTTTTTACCGCCGGCACCCACCGTCACCAGCGTTTTGAACACGGTGTGCGGATCCTCGCCGAGGATGGTCGCCACCTCCATCCCGGCAACAGCGCCGCTGTCGGTATAATCGTGCAGACGATAGGATATCTTCTTTTGGTCTAATAAACGGATCGCGTTGGTTTTTTCTTTTACGGCCATATTCGTTCCCGCTTTCTGCCCGTCACGGCGTGGGATCGGTCATAAGGATACAATCAAAACGCACGGTTTTACCCGTAATGGCATACGAAGGCTTGACACCGGCCAGCCAGGGTCCTTTCGGTGTGCGCTTGACCACGATTTTGCGCGGATGCGCCTGCACGGCCGCCCGGAACAACTCTTCCTCCCGCGCGCAGGGGCCTTGCAGTAACTGCAGCATCTGCGGCTTGTTTTTTACCTGCGCGTTTTTGGTCCGCCGCGGGAACATCGGGTCCAGATACACCACGTCCGGCGTGAAAGGCAGATGCGGCAGCGCCGCCACGCTGTCCTGCGGCGTCAGATGCATCCGGGCCGCAACAGCGGCCAGCACCGGATCCTCCGCGGCGCGGCGCAAAGCGTCCCGCAGCAGAGCGGCGACGATGGGGTCATACTCGTACAAATACACCGTCATCCCGGCGGCGGCCAGCAAAAAAGCGTCCTCCCCCAGGCCCGCCGTGGCATCCACCGCGACAGGTGCCGGCTGATTTTTGCATTTGGCGGCCCGCACCAGCAACTCCCCCGCCAAGCGGTCCGCCCGCAGGCGCGGCAGCATCTTTGTAAAATCCCCCCGCAGGGTCTGCTCTCCCCTGCGCAGCGACAGGCCGGCGGCGTCCCATTGCAAAAACAACCCTTCGGCCGGCTGCTGCCGCACGCACGGCAGCCCGAGGGAACGGGCCAACGCTTCTCCCGCCGCCGCATCCTGCCCGCAGGGCACAAACACAGCAGACGGATGACCGGCAACCGGTTTTTCCGTTTGCTTTTTCATAATTTCCTCTTCCGCTTTTTTCTTTATTGTACTCTTTTTCCATTGATTTGTAAATCGTCCGGCGGTAAAAAGCCGGACGAACGCCGAAAAAAACGGTATTGACTTTTGCCGGCCATATCTCTATAATAAAGTCAAGTCCAAATATACGAAGGAGGATACATATGTTTTGTCCGAAATGCGGCACTCAGTTACCCGACAATGCTGAATTCTGCTCCGGCTGCGGCGCCAACCTCAGCAGCGCTCCCAAAGCGAAGGAGAAATTTGCTCCTCCCACCCGTCGCGAGTACATTTCGCTCGCCTTTGCAACCGTTATCTTCCTGCTGGCTTTTGCGCCTTATATTGATGCAAACGTCAGCATTTCCATGCTCTCTGTAGAGGCGTTTCAGGTAAGCGCACTGCTCGGCATCGCTAAACTCTTCAACATCATCGCCCTTGTCCTTTATCTCGGTTATGTGGCGATCAGCTTTATGGATCTCGGCCTGCCGGCGATAATCAAAAAAATCGCGCCTCTTGCGTTTTACGGGCTGTTTGCCTTTTCGCAGCTTTTCGTGTTCATCTTCTCGGTCGCCAACAGAGGCATAACGATGGGCGCTGCCTGGTACATCATGATGGCCTGCCTCGCGCTGGCCGTGGTGTTCCAGCTGGTTCCTTCCCTCTTTAAGGTCGAAGATAAATAAGGATCGATCTTCCGAAAGCCGTAAAAAGTCCTTCGAGGGACACTTGCCGCAGAGCAGGTGTCCCTCGGGGGATTTTTATCTTGTGCGGTCACTTGACTAATGCCTTGCCTTGTGCCATACTGTAAGAAATGTAAGAAAAGTAAGGAGGATTGCGCGTGAAAAATGTATTGCCGGACCGTTTTATCGTGTCCGTCAAGGTTGGCCCGAAGGGGCAGATCACCATCCCGGTCGAAGCGCGCCGGATGTTCGACATCAAAGAGGGCGACACGCTGATCGCGCTGGGCGACAAGG
>JAFWVC010000034.1 GCA_017518415.1 Clostridia bacterium | reverse complement strand
GGCGGTACGAGTTTTATCTGTCCGTGCTGGAGAATATATCGGTCGAACAGCTGGCCGACACGCTGGCCCACACGAAGGCCAGGGGGATCATCATGATCGGGCTGTTCCTGTTCTCCAATGTTGCGGAGACTATGTCGCACGAACTCCCCGTCGTGCTGGTGGACGCATGCCTGATCCACCTGTATGTCGACCGGGTGTTCTGCAACAACTTCATGGCCGGGCATGAGGCGACCAGGCACCTGATCGACGCCGGGCACCGGCGGCTTGCTTTTATCGGCGACGTCTCTTTTTCCGACGTGATGGGGGAGCGGTACCGCGGGTACCGGCATACGCTGGCGACCTATCCCGCCCCCGGCGCGTATGAGTATGAGGACCTGAGCGTGCTCGACCGGCACGGCGACGAGTGGCCGCCCGCCCTCATGACCAATGAGGCGGCCCTGGCCCGGATGCTGGAAACGGCGCCCAAGCCGATCGGCTTGGTGTGCGCCAACGACGGCGTGGCCCTCGAGGTGTACCGTGCGGCCGCCAAACTGGGGCTGAACATCCCGCAGGACGTGTCCGTCGTCGGGATCGACAACGTCGGGCAGGACCGTCTGCTCCAGCCGCCGCTGACAAGCATCGACGTGCGGAAGTTCGAACTCGGCCGGCAGGCGGTGTATCTGCTGCTGGACCGGCTGCAGCATCCGGAAATGCCGACGCAGTACCGGCAGATGGACGGCGAGATCGTCCGCCGCGAATCGGTCCGGTTCCTGGAGCCGGATGAAAAAAAGAAAACACCGTGACGCACGGCAGCCGGAAGGCTTTCCGGCTGCTGCACGCCGCACCCGAACGAGCCTGTTACCGTCTGCACAGACGCTTTATATATCAGCCGCTATGCCGGGGACAAACGCCCCGTACAGGAGGAATCAACTATGAAAAGAATCATTGCGCTGCTGTTGACAGCCGCCCTGCTGGCGGCCGTCGGCAGCGGATGTACGCCGGACCCGTCTGAATCCGGAGAGAAGGGGAATGATCCAATGAAAAACACGTTGGACACCGTCGGGTATTTCGTATTCCGGTCCGTGAGCGAAAAGCAGCTGGACTTTTATAAGGCGGCCGGCTACAATCTGTTGGAATACTGCGATCTTTCCTGGTTTTACAACCCGGATTCCGATGCGTATGCCCTCTACCAGCAGGAGCAGGCGGCCAATATTCGGCTGGCGAAGCAGAAGGGCTTTAAGGTATACGTCATCCTGCTGAGCACGCTGGAACAGTGGACCGGCCCGGCGGATTCGGGCAACGGCGGGGGCAAGGCCTTTGACCCGGCCGACAGCGAAAAGATGGCCACGCGGCTGGGCTATATCCGCCAGGTGGTCGGGGCGTTCAAGGAGGCGGACGGTTTCTCCCTGTTCGCAGGCGACCCCGGCGGCGTGCTGGGCATCAAAGCCGAGGGCGGGCTGCAGTATTATATCCAGATGAGCCGGGACGTGCGGCAGATCGTCAAGGAAGTCGCGCCGCACGCCGAGTTCAATATGAACCTGTGGGCGGTGTCCCAGTTCATTCAGGAAGAAGTCGACCCGTCTACGCTGGCCTTTTGGCAGGGCGAAGACCGGAACGGCCGCACCATCATCGCGGAGGATGACCTGCTGAGCGCCGACATCGGTATCGAGATCACGGGCAGCGACTACTATCGCCCGCTGGCGATGCAGCTGTACGCCGCCTACGACGCCAGACCGGCCACTAATTTCCCCAATGAGAACGACGTCAAGGCTATTCAGGCCAAGGGGACCACGCGGTACTGGGGCTTCGGCCACGGGCTGGCGCCGGATTGTCAGGACAACCTGCGCCTGAACACCACGCGCATCAAGTATTACGTCGACCAAATGCGTGCCGCCGGTATGAACGGCGCGGTGTGCGGCAACGTGTCTTACTTCGGCAATTATCTGGACGTGTACGCCTTCGCCCGCTTTGCGTCCGACCCGACGCTGACGGTGGATCAGCTGTTCCTGGAATACGCCGCCCTGCTGACCGAAACCGAGAGTGACGCGGCTACGCTGGCGGAGCTGCTCAAATACCTGAATAATATGGACGCGCATAACCAGAACCTGCCGGCGGAGTATGACCTGCCGCGGTTGGAGACCATCTTTACCGACACCAGGACGGCCAGCCAGAAGGCCTACCGCCTGACGCCCAATACCGAGACCGACTTCCCCTTCCCGGAGGAGCCGATGTATTATCTGGCGCGCGTGCAGGGCCGTCTGTTTGCCGCCATCCGTCCGGAGAACGCCGAACCGGCCGCCGCGATGCTGTGGGACTTTGACAAGGCAGGTGCACAAAAAGCACCGGACGGCACCGCAGGCATCGCTCAACTGACTATGCTGGCCGGCGGTTCTTACACCCTGATCGAGCAGAAGATCCAACCGGCGGTGGACGCCGGCAATTACGGCCGGTACGGCTATCTTCACCTGAGCGTGTATTCCGAGAAGGAGCAGACGGTACGCGGCTATATCATGCTGGGCAGCGATGCGTCGAAGTTTGGTATCGACCAGTTCTGGTATTACGATTTCAGCGGGGCGCTTCACCTGCACGAAGGGTGGAACCACCTGGCCATTGAAACCGTCTTTGGCGGCGATAATGGGACGAATGGCATCAATTGGGGTCACCTGGAGCAATTCCGCGTCCTGTTCTTCTGCGAAAAGCAAGAGGGGCACAAATTGTGGCTGGATAACCTGTATATCAGCAATTACGAGGAGCACAAACTGCCCTGACAGAACAAACGCCCCATACAGGAGGATTCAACTATGAAAAAAATCATTGTGTGGCTTTTGGCCGCCGCCCTGCTGGCGGCCGTCGGCGGCGGATGTGCGTCGGGACCGTCTGAATCCGGAAAGGAGGGGAATGAGCCCGTGAAAAATACGCTGGATACCGTCGGGTATTTCGTGTTTTCTCCCGTGTCGGAAGACAGGCTCGATTTCTTTAAAACGGCCGGGTATAATCTGCTGGAATACTGCGACATCTCCTGGTACTATAATCCCGATCAGGAGGCGTTTGCCCAGTACCAGAAAGGTTTGGCGGAGAACATCAAGTTGGCCAAGCAAAAAGGGTTCAAGGTGTACGTCATCCTGCTGTCCAACCTCGAACAGTGGACCGGCGACGCCGCCTTCGGCAACGGTATGGGCAAGATGTTCGACCCCGCCGATACCGTCAAGATGAACGAGCGGCTCGGGTATATCCGGCAGGCGGTCGAAGCGTTCAAAGAGGCGGACGGTTTTTCTCTCTTTGCCGGCGACCCCGGCGGCGTGCTGGGTATCCAGGCCGAAGGCGGGTTGGAGTATTATATCCAGATGAGCAGGGACGTGCGGCAAATTGTCAGAGAGGTCGCGCCGCATGCCGAGTTCAACATGAACCTGTGGGCGGTGTCCCAGTTCATTCAGGCAGAGTCCGACCCGTGGCGGGTCAAGTTCTGGCTGGCTGAGGGGACCAACGGCCGGAAGATCATCGCGGAAAACGACCTGCTGAGCGCAGACATCGGCATCGAGATCCCGGGGCACGACTATTACCGGACGCTGGCGCTGCAACTGTACGGTTCCACCGCCCAGAAGCCGGAGCGCAACTTCCCCGACGCGCAGGACGTGCAGGCCATCAAGGCCAAGGGCACGACCCGGTACTGGGGCTTTGCCCATTCCATCCTGCCGGATATATCGGAGTCGCTGCGGGTGAATACGGCGCGTATCAAGTATTATATTGACCAAATGCGCGCCGCGGGCATGAACGGCGCGGTGTGCGGCAATACCGGCTTTGCCAGCCAGTATCTGGACGTGTACGC
>JAFWVC010000033.1 GCA_017518415.1 Clostridia bacterium | reverse complement strand
GCAGACCGAGGCGCTGGCTCAGTTGGATCCCGAAATGCGGGAGAGCCCGGTGTACAACCCCCCGAAGGACGTCATCGACCGCTGCGAGACCTTCGTGGATCTGGGCGACGCGCTGAAACTGTACAACGCCGCCTGGGAAAAGGTCCGGCTGGCCTGATGCATACAAAAAAGGATGACGCGCGCGTCATCCTTTTTTTGTCGTTCCTCCCCTTTTATATGTTGCATATCGGCAAAAAATGCGGTATACTGACAGTATCAAAACAAAGGAGTGTCCGCACATGGCAAACCTTTCCTTCCCGCGCGAGAACCTGACCATGCTGACCGACTTTTACGAGCTGACAATGGCCAACGGCTTTTTCGAAGAGGGCCGCGGCGAACAGATCGCCTATTTCGATATGTTCTTCCGCCGGGTGCCTGACGGCGGCGGCTACGCTATCATGGCCGGCGTGGAGCAGCTGGTGGATTACCTCAACAACCTGCATTTTACGCCGGAGGACATCGAGTTCCTGCGGAGCAAAAAGATGTTTTCCGAGGCGTTTTTGTCCTACCTGAGCAACTTTCGGTTTGCCTGCGACGTATGGGCGGTGCCCGAAGGTACCCCCATCTTCCCGTACGAGCCGATCGTCACGGTGCGCGGACCCATCGTACAGGCGCAGTTTATCGAAACGATGGTGCTTGTTTCGATAAACCATCAATCGCTGATCGCCACCAAGGCAAACCGCATCGTGCGCGCCGCCGACGGCCGCCCGGTCATGGAGTTCGGCTCCCGCCGGGCGCAGGGGTATGACGGGGCCATCCTCGGCGCAAGGGCCACCTACATCGGCGGCTGCTGCGGCACCGCCTGCACCATTTCGGACAGGGATTACGGCATCCCGGCGCTGGGTACCATGGCCCACAGCTGGGTGCAGATGTTCGACAGCGAGTATGAGGCTTTCTGCGCCTATGCGCGGCAATATCCAAACGCCTGCACCCTGCTGGTCGACACCTACAGCGTGCTGAAATCCGGCGTACCGAACGCCATCCGCGCCTTTAACGACGTGCTGCTGCCGTTGGGCTGCCGCCCGAAGGGCATCCGCATCGACTCGGGCGATATCACCTACCTGAGCAAAAAAGCGCGCAAGATGCTCGACGACGCCGGCTTCCCGGACTGCAAGATCACCGCATCCAACTCGCTGGACGAATACATCATCCGGGACATGATCCAGCAGGGCGCCTGCATCGACAGCTTCGGCGTGGGCGAGCGCCTGATCACCGCATCGAGCGATCCGGTGTTCGGCGGCGTGTATAAACTCTCCGCCGTGGAAAAGGACGGCGTGATCCATCCCCGCATCAAAATCAGCGAGAACGTCACCAAAATCACCAATCCGGGGTTCAAAAAGGTATGGCGGCTGTTCGACAACGACACGCAGAAGGCCGTGGCTGACGTCATCACCATGGCGGACGAGGTGATCGACGACCAGAACCCGTACGAGATTTTCGATCCCGAATATATCTGGAAACGCAAGATCGTCACCAACTTTACCGCCGCACCGCTGCAGGTGCAGTTGTTCCGGGGCGGCCGGCAGGTATTCCATATGCCCCCCATTGAGGAGATACGCGCCCATTGCAAACGCCACGTACAAAGTCTCTGGGAAGAGGTGCTGCGCTTCGAGAATCCGCACAACTATTACGTCGACCTTTCACAGAAACTGTGGGACGTCAAGCAGGAGCTGCTTTCCTCTTACAGCAAATAAATGACAGAAAGGGGCCCGCATATGGACCCTGTTGTACTGATCGTTCCCTCCCTGCAGCCGGACGACCGGCTGCCCGCCTTTTTGCAAACGGTACGGCAATACCGGGAACAACAGGCGCCGGACACGGCGCTGCATATTCTGCTGGTGGATGACGGCAGCGGTCCGGATTACGCCCGTTATTTTGATGCGCAGGAGCAAAACGGGTGCGTCGTACTGCGTCACGAGGTCAACCGCGGCAAAGGCGCGGCCCTGAAGACCGCCTTCCGGCAGGCGCTGACGCAGTTTCCGCAGGCGGGCTGCTACGTCACGGCCGACTCCGACGGCCAGCACACGGCCGAGGACGTGTTCCGCTGCGCCGCGGCCGCACAGCAGCATCCAGATGCCATCGTGCTCGGCTGCCGTGATTTCAACGGCCTGCAGGTACCGTCGCGCAACCGTTTCGGCAACCGCATGACCTGCAAGGTGCTGCACAGTGTAACCGGTTTTGCGGTGACCGATACGCAGACGGGGCTGCGTGCCTTTTCTCCGGCCGTCGTCCGGCAATTGACGGACGTGCGCGGCGACCGTTTTGAGTACGAGACCAACGTCTTCCTCCGGGCGGCGCAAAATGATATCCCGCTGCACGAGGTACCGATCCACACCATCTATGAGCCGGGCGGCGGCACCCACTTCCGCCCGATACGGGATTCCTGGAAAATCTACCGGCTGTTCCGCAAAAGCATCCTGTGCGCGCTGCTGCTGCTGTGGTTGGTCCCGCTGGCGCTGATGATGGCGGATATCGGCTCCTCCTTCGGCTGGCCGTTGCAATGGCTGCTGTTTGCCGCCTGCATTCTGGCGCCGGGTGTTCTGCAATACATCGTCTGGAAAAGGCAGGCCCTGCACCGACGCCGGACGCTGCTGCGGTATATGCTGACAGAAGCCGGGCGCGTCGCGGCGGAATCAGGGTTGGCGGTGCTGATCTGCCGGCAGGTCGCCTGCCCGCCGCTGCGCGTCATCGCGCTGATCCTGCTGACCGCCTGCCTGCCGGCGATTGCCTTCTTCCTGCAGCATGCGGGCATCCCTCCCAGCGCAAAGAAATAAAGCAAAATACCATAACAACATAAAAGAACAGACCGAATCGGTCTGTTCTTTGTTTTTCTATGCGGTGCTTTACAGCGCCAGCCGCAGCACCGAACCAACGGGCAGCGGCTCCGGGCACGGAATGCGCAGGCGCATCATCGGATGCGGTGCCGACGGGATCGGGCTGCCCTCCCCGTCGAACAGTGCCGGAACGGGGATGGAGCGCGGGGGCCGCCCCGGGATCAGCGCATCCAGCGTGCAGCCGGCAAAAAAGCGGTTGCGCTGGGTGGCCAGCAGACATCCGTCGGCATATCCTTCCACCACGGCCGCCACCGTATACCGGCGGATATACCCGCCGTGGTCCGTCGTCTGCTGCGGAGGGCCGAAATAAAAGCCGGTGCCGTACGGACGGTGGCT
>JAFWVC010000032.1 GCA_017518415.1 Clostridia bacterium | reverse complement strand
GGTTTGTACGTATGAGAGAGCGGGGGATCACGCAATGTCTTTACGGCGGTACTGCACAAAGGCGGCGGCTACGCCCGCGGCGGCCATCGCCAGCCCGGGCAGCAGATATTTGACCGTCAGGCTGCCGGAAGAGAGGATGGCGGCGCTGTCCGCATAGGCAAAGGGCGTGACGTACTTGAGCACGGCCGCCTGTTCGGTGATGTTGGCGATCAGGTTGATAAAATACAGCAGCAGCGCCAGCCCGATCCCCAGGCCCAGCCCGCCCCGGCGCAGAAAGGCCGATACGCCGAAGCAGATGCAGGCGATCTGCACCTGCATCAAAAAGTAGGCCAGGAACAGCAGCAGAAACAGGTCGACCGCGATGGTTTCGCCGATGATGAGGATGGAAAGCAGCGCGACCGCCATTGTGATCAGGTTCAGCGCCGCCAGCTGCGCGGCGACGGCCAGCCCTTTTTCCGCAACGATGCGCGTGCGGGTGCAGGGGTGGGTGAGCAGAAACTCCGCCGTGCGGTCCCGTTCCTCCTTCGCGAGGGCCGAGATGCTGAACAGCGCGGCAAACAATGCCCCGCCCAGGCCGAGCACATTGCCGCATTCAACGGAGAAATACCCCCGGAACTCGCCGAAAGGCACCTTATCCATGCCGAAAGCGGCGGAAAAACTGCCCATATCGGCGAACATGTCGCTGATCTCACTCATCTGCGAGGCCATCTCGGGGTACAGCAGGATGCTGATGGCCAGCATGCCGGAAATGGCGCCGGCCCAGATCAGCAGGGCCATCCGGCTGCGCTTGAGCTCGTGCCGTACGATCGTCATGCCGGGTCCCCTCCTTTGGCATAGTAGTGCAGAAAGATCTCTTCCAGATCGGGGTCGGCGACGGTCACGTCGTCAAACGGCAGGCCGGCCAGGGCGCGGATCAATTCCGGCGTTTGTCCGCTGAACAGGAAGGTCACGCCGTTGTCCTCCGCACGCACGTCGCGGATACCGGCCAGAGGGGGCACGGCCTCGGTCCCGCGCAGGGTGACGCGCTTGACGCCGGCGTGACAGAGTTTTTCTACCGCGTCGACGGCGATCAGCTCCCCCTGCCGGATGATGCCCGCGTGCCGGCAGTAACGCGCCACTTCGGACAGTACGTGGGAGGAGAGGAACACCGTTGCGCCTTCCCGGTTGCGCTCTTGCAGCAAGGCGTAAAACTCCCGCTGCATCAGGGGATCCAGGCCGCTGGTGGGTTCATCCAGAATATACAAGCTCGGTTTGTGCTGCAAGGCGCAGACAATGCCGACTTTTTTGCGGTTGCCGAGCGAAAGCTCGTCTACTTTTTTGTTGACGTCCAGTTCCAGCCGCTCGCACAGCAGGGCAGCCTCCTGCCGGCAATCCCGCCGGTGCAGGCGGGCCGACAGCTGCAGGACGTCCCGCACCCGCATGCCGCTGTAAAAGGCCGCCTCGGCCGGAAGATACCCGACGTCGGCCAGGATCCGCACGCGGTCTTTGCCAACGTCCCGGCCGAAGACCTGCGCCCGGCCGGCCGTCGGGGCGATCAGCCCCAGCAGAATGCGGATGGTAGTGCTTTTGCCGGCGCCGTTCGGGCCGATGAAACCGAAAAAGTCGCCCGTTTCAACCGAAAGGGAGACGTTTTCGATCCCTTTGGTGCGCACCACCTGGCCGTAATATTTGGTCAGGCGCTCGGTCTGGATGGCGGGCTGACTGGTTTCTGCCATGCAGATTCACTCCTCGTTTATGTAAAAAATCGGATCAACCGGGAGTCATTTTTCCTGCGGCGGGGCGACGGGCGCCGGCGGCGCGTTTTCGATAGCCTCGGCGTGGATGGAAACGCGGCGTTCCCGGCCGACGGTGGGCAGAGGCTGCGTGTCGCGCAGCGTCGCTTTGAGCAAAATCGGGCACAGGATAGAGGAAACGACGATCAGGCAGATGGTAGCGACCAGCGGGTCGATGCCCGCCAGCACGCCGCCGCGGTAGCAGATCAGCGGCTGGCCGGCGGCGTACACCGCCAGCGCCACCTCACCGCGCGCAATCATGCCGCAGCCGATGCCGAGGGAAGAGCGGCCGTCATACCGGAAGGCGCGCGCGCTCAATCCGCAGCCGATGATTTTGCCGAGAATGCCCAGCAGTACGAACACGCCCGCAAACAACAGCCCGGACAGATTGAACTGGCTGAAATCGGCGCTGATGCCGATGTAGGCGAAAAACATCGGGGTAAAGATCATGTACCCGCTGACGATCACTTTGCGGTCGACTACCGGCGTTTCGTCCAGGCCGCTGAGCATCAGGCCGGCCATATAGGCGCCGGTGATGGCGGCAATGCCGAAGAACTCCTCCGCACAAAAGGCGTACAACAGGCACATGCACAGGGCAAAGATGCTCGTGCGGCGTTTATGCGGATATTTGCGCACCAAAAACCGGAAGAAGTACCGCAGCCCGATGCCCAGCCCGACGGCGCAGACAAAAAAGCCGACGGTGCGCAGCAGCGTCAGCCAGATGCTGCTGCCGCCGTTGAGCCCGGAGAGAATGCTCAGCGCCACGATGCCGATGACGTCGTCGATGATGGCGGCGCTGAGGATGGTGGTGCCCAGACGGGTGTTCAGTTTGCCCAGTTCCCGCAGCGTTTCCACCGTGATGCCGACGCTGGTGGCTGCCAGAATGCAGCCGATAAACAGCGCGTTCATCAACTTGTCATGGTCTGCCGCGGCATCAAAGCCGCCCATAAACAGCAGCGCGCCGACGGTGCCCAGCGCGACCGGTACCAGTACGCCCATCAGGGCAATGCCCGTGGCGGCCAGGCCGGAACGCTTCAGCTCCTTCCGGTCCGTTTCCAGCCCGGAAGAGAACAGGATGAATACCACGCCGATCTGCGAGAAACTTTGCAGCACGTGCATCTCTGCTTCGGTCGGCTGTAAGATGCCGCCGAAACCGATCGGCAGCCGGCTGAAAAGGGCCGGACCGATCAGCAGACCGGCCAGGATCATGCCGGCTACCTGCGGCAGCCCCAGTTTGCGGGTCAGCATGCCCAACAGTTTGGTGGACAGCAGAATGACGGCGCAATCGAACAGAATGTGCATAACGTTAAAATCCATGATGTCGCCTCGTTTTGTATGCTTGGCGCCGGCAATCAGGCGGCGCGATATATATACCATATATAAAAACCGGTAAGGCCGCTTGCGTCGGCCCGCCTTTCAGTATATCGCGTCGGTTGGCTTTTTGCAACCTTTTTATTGCAAAGCGGAACAATTTGCGTTATACTGGTCAGCAACAGGCCGCGGCCGGCCGGGAAGGAGAAACCGATTGATATGTTCCGTGTTTTGTT
>JAFWVC010000031.1 GCA_017518415.1 Clostridia bacterium | reverse complement strand
TCCGTTCAGGGCGAAGAGCATCAGCACGCCGACCAGCGCGGCGACGACGGCCGGTACGAGGAAGCAGACCTGCCAGCTGACCCGCACCGACATAAAACCCGAAAACCCGTTGGCCAGCGCATTGCCGACGATGCAGCTGACGGCCATGACGAACGAGGCCGTCGGCAGCTTGTGCGGCTCGCACCAGTTGGAGATCGACTTCATCAGCGGGCCCCAGAGCATGGACTGAAAGATCCCGTTGACGCCCCAGATGATTATCATCGCGCCGGCGTTGCCGATGAGCTGAAAAGCAAAATTGCACGCGGCCGAGCCGAGCAGGCCCGTGCCGACCATAAAGCGCGCGGGCACCCGGCAGCCGAGCCAGCCGTTGAAGAGCTGCCCGAGCGCGTACACCCAGAAAAACGCGCCGGTGATGGCGCCGAGCTGCGAGTCTGCCAGCCCCAGCTCCTGCTGGATGCCGGGCAACGCGGGGCTGATGTTCAGCCGGCACAGATAAGCGGCGCTGTAAGCGATAAAGCTCAGCGCCAGCACACCTTTATAAGAGCGAAAAAATCTCCTTGGCGTAAAAACACCTTCTTGTCCGGCTCGCCGGCTGTCTTACTCGATGGTCAGGATGTCGCTGAACCCGGTGACTTCAAAGATCTCCATGATCATATCGCTTACGTGCAGCAGCTTCATGCTGCCCTGTTTGTTCATGATCTTCTGCGCGGAAAGCAGCACGCGCAGGCCGGCGGAGGAAATGTACTCCAGCTTTTCCAGGTCAAAGGTCAGATTCTCCACCCCGGCCAGAGAGTCCCTCAAAACCGCTTCCAGTTCGGGCGCGGTGGTCGTGTCCAGGCGGCCTTCCGGCGCGAGGATCAGGGCGGAACCGTTTAGCGTCTTATTGATAATCATAAAAGCACTCCTCTTTTATATTTTTATATTTTTGGCTGCGTTGCGGATCAGAACGCTTTTTGGATCTCGATCTCTACGCGGGTGCCGACAATGCGCACGATTACTTCGTCCGCCAGGCTGGCTACGATGGATTTTTCCAGTTCATCCCATGCCTCTTCGTTCTTGTCCCGGTCCTGATCGATGCCGGTCTTATATTTCTGCATAGACCAGGTAAACGCATCCGCCGATACCTGCTGTGCGGCCGGCCCGTTGACGGCGGCTCCGCTCATCAGCCCCAGCGAAAAGCCGGACAGGAAGGACAGCCCGTTCTCGTCCGGAAGCAGCGCCGCGCCGATCATGTCACGGATCTTACCCATAAAGCCTTTGGCCGCCGCATTTTTGCCCCGGGAAGAGACCGAAAACAGAAGCTTTCTGACCTCCTGGGTCATTTTTACTTCCGAGGCCAGACACAGCGTGTAGCGATGATCCGTTTCTTCCGCATGGTACTGCGCCTCCACCTCTCCGGTGATGCTGCGCATCATTCCGAGCAGTTCCTCGGCCAGCAGCCGCAGGCGAAGATTCTCCTTTTGAGTAAGGCCGCTGTCCCGCCCCAGCTGTTCCGTGGCCGCCAGCGCGTCCTGCACACCGATGCCCGCGCTTTTGATCAGGAAGTCCTTTGTCTTCATCGTATTTCCTCCTCAATGTATGTTGGGGGATCCTTTTGCCGGTTTCAGGCGTCCGCCGTTGTCAGGCCGGCGCGGTTTTACGCCTTCAATATTTTATTATACCATAAAAAAGCGCCCTTTTCAATCCCTTTTTAGGCAGGCTTTTTACACAGGCAGAATAAAAGTGCCCCGAAGTTTTCGGAACGCGGGCGGTACCGCCGCTTGTTGCGCCGGGGATAAATATCGTTAAAAGAACCCCGGTTTGTCTTTTGACAAACCGGGGTTCTTTCGTGGCTCCCCCAGTTGGACTCGAACCAACGACACCGCGGTTAACAGCCGCGTGCTCTACCGACTGAGCTATGGAGGAATATATCCGGCGAAGGCCGGCCGCTGAAACAGCATTGGTGACCCGTACGAGATTCGAACTCGTGTTGCCGGCGTGAGAGGCCGGAGTCTTAGGCCACTTGACCAACGGGCCGAGTTGGTGCACC
>JAFWVC010000030.1 GCA_017518415.1 Clostridia bacterium | reverse complement strand
GGCTGTTCGGCAGGCTGTTCGGCCGGTTGTTCCGCCGGTTGTTCCGGCTGCTCGGTCGGGAACGGATATTCCTGTCTGTCTCTTTCGTCCGACATAAACGGTACTTCCTTTCTTTCGGTTGGATCAACATCAGTATACGCAGAAAATATAGCCATACTATGAACAAAGTTTACACATTTTTTGAATATTTTTCCTTCGGCAGCCAGAACTCGAACTCACAGTAGGAACCCTGGACCGACCGCACCGTGATCTCTCCGCCGTGCAGCGTCAGAATCTGCCGGACCAAATACAGTCCCAGGCCCATCCCGGTCTTGTCCAGGCTGCGGGAAGCGTCGCTCTTGTAAAACCGCTGGAAGATGTGCGGCATCTCCTCCGGCGCGATGCCGGGACCGGTGTTGCGCAGCGTGAAATACGCGTGCCGGCCGTCGCTGCGGGTGGCTATGCGCAGCGTACCGCCCTCATCGGAAAATTTGACGGCGTTTTCCACCAGATTATAGACCACCTGCCCGATCAGGTCCCGATCCGCCTGGACAAGGACCGGTTCGGCGGTTTCCCCGCCCTCGACGCGCAGGCCTTTCTTTTCGATGCGGTCTTCAAACGACAGCAGCACGCCGCCGGCCAGCTCGGTCAAATCAAACTCGACGGGGTTGAGCCGCATCTCCCCCGCGTCCATCCGGGAAAGGGAGAGCATGGACTGCACCAGCCGGGACAGCCGCTTGACCTCGGAGGAAACGATCTGCAGATAATGCCGGTGCTGTTCCGGCGGGATAGTCCCGTCCAGAATGCCGTCCACAAAGCCGGAAATAGTGGTCATCGGGGTGCGCAGCTCGTGCGAAACGCTGGCGATAAAACCGCGCCGCATTCCTTCGGCGGAGGCCAGCGAATCCGCCATGTTGTTCATCGCCTGCGCCAGCGCGCCGATCTCGTCCTTTTCCTTGACGGCGATGCGGTCGGCAAAATCACCGGCGCCGAACTTGCGGGCCGCTTCGGCCATCCGGCGCAGCGGCTTGACCAGCCGGTAGGTCAGGATATACATGACGATCAGGAACAGCGCCAGCGCCACCAGCGCGGCCACGGCAAAGGTGCGCAGGTTGAGTATCAGCGCCTGCCGGCTGGCCTGGGCGGAAATGGAAAGAAAAACGTAGCCCAGCTGCTGCCCGCCGGTGCGGACCATCCTGACCGCCGCGACGTAGCGCTCCGTCTCATACAGTGAACCGAGCGTTTCCACCTTAAAATAGGTATCCTGCGCCGTCAGCGCCTCCAACGGCTTCTGCGGCACCGTCTGCCCGACATGCGCGCAGGTCTCCCCGTCCGAACAAAGGATGACGGTACCGTTGTTATCGGTAATCAGCGCCTCGGCGTCGATCGCGCCGACGAGCAGGTCCAGAAACGGTACCAGCGACGCGTTCAGCCGGTATTGATTTTCCCCGGCGGGGGTCGCCTTTTCCGCCGCAAAGTCGGCGATCTGGCGGGCGTTTTCGCTCAGCAGCGTCTGCTTGTCCTGCTCCCAGTAGCGCATGGAAAAAATCATCCACACACTGCCCAGCGCGATAAAACTGCCGAGCAGGAAGGCCGACAAAACCGCCAGATATTTGGAAAAAATACTTTTGAACATAACCCGTTCACGTCTCCTGATCCTGCGGCTGCCGGACCTCGAACTTGTAGCCGACGCCCCACACGGTTTTCAGCGTCCATTGATCGGACACGCCGTCCAGCTTCTCGCGCAGGCGTTTGACGTGCACGTCCACCGTGCGGCTGTCGCCGTAATATTCGAAGCCCCACACTTCGTCCAGCAGCTGGTCCCTCGTATACACGCGGTTGGGGTTGCTGGCCAGGTGATAGATCAGCTCCATCTCTTTCGGCGGGGTATCGACGGGCACGCCTTTGACCCGCAGCTCGTAATTTTCCATATTGATGACCAGGTTGTCGTACGCGACCTTTTTCGGCTTCTGCTCCTGCCGGATGCCGGCGCGGCGCAGCACCGCGCGGATGCGGGCCATCACCTCTTTGGCCTCAAAGGGCTTGACCACATAATCGTCGGCGCCCAGCTCGAAGCCCAGCACCTTGTCGAACACCTCGCCCTTGGCGGTGAGCATGATCACCGGGCAGGTGGATTTTTTGCGGATCTCCCGGCAGACCTGCCAGCCGTCGAGCCGGGGCATCATCACGTCCAGCAGTATCAGGTCCGGCTTCTGCGCGTCGAACAGGGCCAGCGCCTTCTCTCCGTCGGAGGCCAGGATGGGCTCGTACTCCTCCTTTTCCAGATACAGCCGCAGCAGTTCGCAGATGTTGCTGTCGTCATCCACGACCATGATTTTTGTGCGCGTCAAACAGTATCGCTCCTTTCGGCGTTCCTTTACGTTCAGTGTAACAGTTTTTGCTGTCGGAATATGAACTTTTCTTTAAGGATTTTTCAAAAAAATGCAACTTTTTTTAAAAAACCTCTCCCCAAAAACCGTTTCTATGATATACTATATACGATTTGTTCGGATTTTGCAACGGAAAGGATGTTTTTCAATATGCGCCGCGCTGTTATCACCGTTCTCGGCCGGGACACCGTCGGGATCCTGGCCCGCATTTCGTCCGGCTGTGCCGCCCACAACATCAACGTGTTGGAGGTCACGCAGTCCATCCTGCAGGATATGTTCGCCATGATCATGATGGTGGACATCACCAACTGCAACGTTCCCTTTACGCAGTTTGCCGATGAAATGACCGCCATCGGCGAGCAGATGGGCCTGCACGTGCACACCATGCACGAAGACCTGTTCAACTCCATGCACACGATTTGAGGATAAACGCCATGCTCAATGTCAAAGATATACTCGAAACCATCACCATGATCCAGGATGAAAACCTGGACGTGCGCACGGTCACCATGGGCATCTCCCTGCTGGACTGCCAGAGTGAAGACGCCGGCCGCTTGTGTGCCCGGATATACGACAAGATCTGCCGCCGGGCCGACCGGCTGGTCGCGGTGGGCGAACAGATCGAGAAGGAATACGGCATCCCGATCATCAACAAACGCATCGCCGTCACGCCGGTCTCGATGCTGCTTGGCGCCTTTGCCGAGCAGGACGCGGTACAGGTCGCCCGCACGCTGGACCGGGCCGCAAACACCTGCGGCGTCAACTTTATCGGCGGCTTTTCGGCGCTGGTGCACAAGGGCTTTTCGGCCGGCGATCAGCAGCTGATCGCCGCCATTCCCGAGGCACTGGCCGTGACCGACCGCGTGTGCTCCTCGGTCAACGTCGGCTCCACCAAGGCGGGCCTGAACATGGACGCTGTGGCTTTGATGGGCCGCGTCGTCCGGCAGACAGCCGAACGGACTGCCGACCGGGATTGTATCGGTTGCGCCAAACTGGTCGTCTTCTGCAACGCGCCGGAGGATAACCCCTTTATGGCAGGGGCGTTCCACGGCCCCGGCGAGCCGGATTGCGTGATCAACGTGGGCGTATCCGGCCCGGGCGCGGTGCGCGCAGCCCTGCATAAGGCCGGCGACTGCGACATCACCGGCGTGGCCGACGTCATCAAACGCACCGCCTTCAAAGTGACCCGGATGGGCCAGCTGGTGGCGGCCGAAGCCTCCCGCCGGCTGGGCGTGCCGGCCGGCATCGTGGACCTGTCGCTGGCACCGACTCCGGCGGTGGGCGACTCGGTGGCCCACATTCTGGAAGAGATGGGGCTGGAGCAGTGCGGCTGCTGCGGCACCACCGCGGCGCTGGCGCTGCTCAACGACGCCGTCAAAAAAGGCGGCGTTATGGCGTCCTCCCACGTCGGCGGCCTGTCCGGGGCGTTTATTCCCGTCACGGAGGATGCCGGCATGATCGACGCCGCCCGCTCCGGCTGCCTGTGCATTGAAAAATTAGAGGCCATGACGGCCGTTTGCTCCGTCGGGCTGGATATGATCAACATCCCCGGCGACACGCCGGCCGAGGTCATCGCCGCCATCATCGCCGATGAGGCGGCCATCGGCATGGTCAACGCCAAGACCACCGCGGTGCGCGTCATCCCCGCCATCGGCAAAACGGTGGGCGAAGAGTTGTCCTTCGGCGGCCTGCTCGGCGGCGGGCCGATCATGCCGGTGCGCACCCAATCCCCCGCCCGCTTTATCAGCCGGGGCGGCCGGATTCCGGCCCCGATCCAGAGCCTGAAAAACTGAAGGCCCTTCCGGCCGGAAAGGAGACGGCGTTCCATGGAACCAACCGCATGGTGCGAGGTGCGCCTGACGGTACCCCTTGCACAGAGCGAAACGGCCTGCGCCATTGCCGCCATGGCGGCGCCGGGCGGCTTTTATCTGGAGGATTACAGTGATTTGGAACAGCAGGCGCAGGCCATCGCCCACGTCGATTTGATCGACGAGGATCTGCTGCAAAAGGACCGCACCCGCGCCGTGATCCATCTGTACATCAGCCCGGACGTCAACCCGACCGAATCGCTGGATTTTCTGCGTGGCCGGCTGGCGGAAAACCGCATCGACGCGCGCATCGACGTCGGCTCGGTCCGGCAGGAGGATTGGGCCGACAACTGGAAGCAATATTTTCAGCCGCTGCCCGTCGGCGAAAAGCTGATCATCTGCCCCACCTGGCGTCCGGATCCGGACGTCGGGGGGCGGCTGCCGCTGCGCATCGACCCGGGCCTTGCTTTCGGCACCGGCGGCCATGAAACGACCCGTCTGGTGCTGGAAGCGCTGGAACGGGCGGTACGGCCCGGCTGCCGCCTGCTGGACGTGGGGTGCGGCAGCGGCATTTTGTCCATCGCGGCGCTGCTGCTGGGCGCCGCCGACGCCACCGGCGTGGATATCGACCCCACGGCGGTGCGCACCGCCGTCGAAAACGGCGCGCTCAACGGTTTTACCGCGCCCCGGTACCGCATGATCACCGGCAACCTGGCCGACGCGGTGCACGGCTGTTTTGACGTGATCGTAGCCAACATCGTGGCAGACGCCGTCGTCGCTTTGACGCCGACGGCCGTCCGTCTGCTGGCGCCGCAGGGGGTCTACATCGTCTCCGGCATTATCGACACGCGGGAGGACGGCGTACAGCAGGCGCTGGCGCAAAACGGCCTGACAGTCGTGCGGCGCGACGTGCGCAACGGCTGGGTATGCCTGACGTGCGCCCGCCGGGGACGGGAGTCATGACCGAATTTCTGACCTCGCTGCCGATGCAGGCGCTCGGCTGCCTGCTGACCGTCTGCGTCGGGCTGGCGGAATGCATCGGCGGGTGGATGCTGCTGAAAATACAGATCGTCATCGGCGGCTGGCTGGCCGGCGCCGTGTTGGGATATGCCGCCGGGTGGCGGCTGCTGCATTTGCCGCTGCAATGGCCCGGCGTGCTGCTGACGCTGCTGTTGGCCGCGGTGTGCGGTGTGCTGCTGGCCGCCGTATCGGTCAAGATCTACCGCTTCGGCGTGGGCTGCCTCGGGTTTCTGATCGGTTTCGGCGTCGCCGCGCTGCTGGGGGCGGGGCTGCTTCCGGCGCTGGCGATCGGCCTCGGCCTCGGGGTCCTGGTCGCGGTGCTGCTGCGGCCGGCCGTGATCCTCTGTACGGCGTTCGGCGGGGCGGCCGCCGCGGTATCGGCGCTGTTCTCCCTGCTGTCGTTCCGCAACCCGGGGATACAGTTGCTGTGCATCTTTTTGCTGGGTCTGGCCGGCGTCGCCGTGCAGGAAAAGACCACCCGGCGCCCGTGACCCGCGTGTGAACCCGGCAACCGGACGGCTTTTTGTATCCGGGCAGAACAGCCGCCGGACTTTTCCTGTAAAAAAAGTCTTGCTTTTTTTTGTGAGTATGATATGATAGGATCAATAAAAGTCAAGGAGGTGCACAACCATGGCTTATAAGATTTCCGACGAATGCATCGCCTGCGGCGCTTGCGAGGCTGAATGCCCCGTGTCTGCCATCTCGATGGGCGACGGCAAGTACGAGATCGATCCCGACACCTGCGTGTCCTGCGGTTCCTGCGCAGAAGTCTGCCCCGTCGGCGCTCCGGCTGAGGAATAATCGTACTTAAAAAAGAAAAGGGTCCGCTTGTAGACGGCGGAACGTTTTTCTTTCACGCACAGCTTTGTCTGCATCGTATGCGCCGGCGGTCTTTTGCTGCCGGCGCATATTGCGTCCGTCCGGCAGCCGCCATTTTAACAAGGAGGTATTTTTACCTTATGAATAAACGCCTATCGTCTTTGACCGCCCTGCTGCTGGCTGCTCTGCTGCTGCTGGCCGGCTGCGGCAAAACGCCCTCGGCTTCCGTGCCGGCCTCTTCCGCGCCGGCGTCCTCGCCGGCTTCCGACCCGGCCTCCGCGCCGACGGGACCGACCGAGCCGGCAGCCCCGGCCGCACCGGACCTGTCCAAGCTGGACCTGCCGACCTTCCCGGACCGGAATATTTATTTTTCGCAATGCGGCGACAACCTGCTGCTGCTGTACATCCTGCCGGGGCTCGACGCCTCACAGACGGCGGTGGTGCACGTGTCGCTGTCGCAGAACAAGGTCCTCGGCACGTACGACCTGGGCGAGGGCAACTTTTACGTGACCGCCACACAGAAGGGCTTCCTCGCCGTCAACGCCGAAGCCAAGAAGCTGCTGCTGTATACCGACGGCTCCAAGCGGGAGGTCGACCTGCCGGTATCCGGCACCTACCCGTTCTTCTCGTTGTCGAGAGACGGGCAGACCGTCGTCAGTTACGACTTTGATTCCTCGCTGGTCGAACAGTATAGCGTGGCCGACGGACGGGTCGTGCGCTCCGAAAAACTGAATATCGCGCTGTGGGAAGTCATCGGCATGACCGACAGCGCCGTCTATTTCAGCTCGGACAAGGGCACCTACCGCTTTGACCGGCGCAACGGGCAGATCAAGCTTGCCTACGACATAACCTTTTATTATATGACGGACCGACACCTGATCGGCCAGCAGGGCGATTACTTCGCCGTACAGGATGTCGTCCGGGACAAACGGCTGTTGTACTCCTCCCTGACGGAGGGCGAAGCCGTCCTGACCGACACGCCGGAGTACCTGCTCACGCAGACGTCGGACGGTCGGCTGGTCCGGTACGACTTTGCGGCCGGCACCTGCGCGGCCGCTCCGCTTGACACCGAAACCTTCTGCATCGACTGCGCCCTGTTCGGCGACCGGGCGCTGGTGTCCCTGATGAAAGAAGGCGGGGCCAGCCTGAAAACGGTGACCTTTGACGACGCGCAACCGCTGACGGCGCAGGAATGGGACCTGGACACGTATGAGGGCGTCATGCCGCTGCCCCCCGTGACCGGCAGTGATGAAACGGTCGCCCGCATCAACCACATTCGCGACACCTACGGCGTACGCATCCTGTACGGGCCGGAACTGTTCGGGATGGAGGGCCTTTCCGCCTCGTGGACCGAGGTCACCGAGCAGCAGATCCGGGAGACGGACTGCTTCGACAGCATCGAAACGGCGCTGCAATACTTCCCCGACGGGATGCTGCGCGAGATCGGCCAGGGGCGCGACATCGTGCTCTACCTGTGCGACAACCTGGACTCCAACGGCATCGACGCGGCGGGCAACTGCATTTTTATGAACCACTATGCCTATATCATGCTCGAATACAACTGGTCCGAATCCTATGCCGTACCGATGCTGGTGCACGAACTGTTCCATGCCTGCGAATATTGTATCGAATACTCGGTACTCAGCCGCTGGGACGAGGAGCTGCCGGAAGAGGCCCGGGCGTACGCCGATGCCTACGGCGCGAAGGTCAGTACCGACTATGTGTACGGTTACCCAGGCAAAAAGGTCTGGTATTCCAGCCTTTATGCCAAGACCAACGCCAAAGAGGACCGCGCCGTGACCTTTGAGCACTTGTACGACAGCTTCCGTTACGATTTTGCCAACGAGTTCGAATACGCCGGCATGCGCCAGAAGGCGCAGCTGATCGCCGACATGCTGCGCGCCACGTTTGAAAGCTGCCGGACGGCCGACATGCTGCCGTGGGAAAAATTTCTGTAATTTTTTTCAAAAACCGCTTGACAGCCGCATAAAAACGCAGTATAATGCACCCAATCTCAGGGAGAGGAGTTTGCCGGTATGACGCGTCGGACCGCTTGGGCATTTCGATTTTACTTTTGCAGCCATGCAAAAGTGATTTGTGATGCCTTCGGCCGGGATGATGCCTGATCATACCTCTCTCCGCGGGAGCGTATGGTAAAAAGCCGCAGCTGCACAGATCACTGATCTGTGCAGCTGTTTTTTATACCTGCGCCGCCAAAAAACGAAAGGAGTGCTTTGTCATGATTTACCAGCCGGAAAAAGAATGCATCAGCCGGGAGCAGCTGCGGGCCCTGCAGCTCAAACGGCTGCAGGCCACGGTTGCCCTCGAGTACAAGCAGGTGCCGATGTACCGCGCCATGATGGACCAAAAAGGCGTCAAACCGGAGGATATCCGCACGTTGGAGGATATCCGCTTCCTGCCTTTTATGAATAAAACCGACCTGCGGGATTATTATCCCTTCGGCCTGCTGGCGGCGCCGCAGAGCGACATCGTGCGGGTGCAGGGTTCCTCCGGCACCACCGGTAAGCCCATCGTCGTCGGCTACACGCAGAACGACGTCGACGTCTGGACCGAGATGGTCAGCCGCGCGCTGGCGGCGGCCGGCGCCGGCCGGGACGATATCGTGCAGGTCTGCTACGGGTACGGCCTGTTCACCGGCGGGCTGGGCGCCCATCAGGGCGCTTCCGCACTGGGCGCGATGGTCATCCCCATGTCGGCGGGCAATACCCAGCGGCAAATCATGATGATGCGGGACCTGGGCTCCACCGTGCTGTGCTGCACCCCCTCGTACGCCACCTATCTGGGCGAGACCATCCGGGAGATGGGCCTGGTCCCGGGCAAGGATATCCGGCTCAAAGCCGGCATCTTCGGCGCCGAGCCGTGGTCGGAAGAGATGCGGCAGCGGCTGGAAGAGCTGCTGGGCATCGACGCGCTGGACATCTACGGTCTGACCGAGATCGCCGGCCCGGGCGTCGCCTTCGAATGCCTGGAAAAGCACGGCATGCACGTCAATGAAGACCACGTCATCGTCGAAGTCATAGACCCGGTGACCGAGCAGCCCCTGCCGTACGGCACCCCGGGCGAGCTGGTGTTCACCACCATCACCAAAACCGGGCAGCCGATGCTGCGCTACCGCACGCACGACATCTGCACCCTGGACGACACGCCCTGCCCCTGCGGCCGCACCACCGTGCGCATGAGCCGCATCACCGGCCGTACCGACGATATGCTGGTCATCCGCGGCGTCAACGTCTTCCCCAGCCAGATCGAATCGGTGCTCGTCAGCATCCACGGCGTGGCCCCGCACTATCTGCTGGAGGTGGACCGCGTCAATTCGGCGGATACGCTGGAGGTCAAGGTGGAACTGACCGAGGATATGTTCTCGGACACCGTCTCGCAGATCGAGGCCGTCCGGCAGCTGATTGCCGAGCAGATCAAATCCGTCGTGGGCGTGCAGGCCAAGATCACACTGGTGCCGCCGCGCTCCATCCCCCGCTCCGAAGGAAAAGCCAAACGCGTCATCGACCACCGTAAATATTAAGAGGAGGTAACCGGTATGTTTGTCAAACAGATCTCGATTTTTCTGGAAAACGTCAAAGGCTCGCTGTATGATCTGATGGACCTGCTGGGCAACGGCGGCATCAACCTGCTGGCCCTCTCCATCGCCGACACGACCGGCTTCGGCATCGTGCGCTGCATCACCCGCGACGATCAGGTGGACCCGGCGCTGGCGCTGCTGCGGCAGGGCGGCCTGATCGCCAAGGTCAACGACGTGGTGTGCGTGCAGATGCCGCACAAGCCGTGCGGGTTTGCCAACGTGCTGCACGTGCTCAAAGAGAACAACCTGTCGGTGGAATACTGTTATTCCTTCTGCCGCAGTACCTCGGACGACGCGGTGATGATCCTGCGCACGTCCGACAAGCACCGCTGCGTGCAGGCCTTGCAGCAGGCCGGCGTGACCATGCTGACCCAGCAGCAGGTGGACGCGCTGTAAAAACCAACAATACGCAAAAAAAGCACCGGGTATCCGGTGCTTTTTTATTGTCACGGCCCTGCTGTCAGGGGGCCGCGGGGATTATTATTTCTTTTTCAGATACAGCACCAGCGCCGCCGCGCCGCCCGCTGCCAGAACGCCCGCCGCCGCCGCGATCGGGATCCACGGGACGCTCCCGCCCTTGGTCTTGTCGGCCGACGCATCGGTCGGGGCCGCAGTGGAGGGCGAGCCGCCCTGCGTCGGCTCCGTCGGCGCGGCCGAGGGATCGGTCGCCGGCTGCGTCGGGTCCGTCGGCACTGCGGTGGGATCGGTGGGTGCGTCAGTCGGTTCCGTAGGCGCGTCGGTCGGTTGGTTCGTCGGCTCCGTCGTGGAATCCGACGGTT
>JAFWVC010000029.1 GCA_017518415.1 Clostridia bacterium | reverse complement strand
TGCTGATCGAACACAAGGGACGTGTTGAAATGTACCGCAAGATGTTCAAAGGATCATACAACCTGACATATGAGGATTACATCTGCGTGGATCAGCTTGGCAACCTCTTTACTCCAAGCTATGTAACAAACCACTTTAATTGGCTCCTCAAAAGGCATGGTCTGAAGCACATCAGATTTCACGACCTGAGACATACGTTTGCGAGTCTCCTGATCAATAACAACAAACCGCTCATCGAAGTATCCAACTTCCTCGGTCATTCAGACATTTCTACGACGGCAAACATTTACGCGCACCTCGACAAGGCATCCAAACAGGGCTGCGCAGATACAATCACAGAGATCCTTGAGGGAAAGGAGAACAAAGATGGCACTTGAGTAATCAGGTGCCTTCTTGTACATAATCATGGATAATCAGGAAAAAGTGTTAACTGGGGCCCAATTCAGGCAGTACGTACACATCTCCACGCGAAAAATGAAATACCTGATGGATAACAACATCGTTCCGCATCTAAACACCGGACAGGCAACTCACAAGTATGAAATCAAACAGTCAGACGCCGATGAGTTCCTTCGGAAGGTTAAAGATGATCCGGAATTCATGTCAGAGAGTATCGGCATCTTCTCCTCAAGGTTCAATCATCCGCAGAGGACAAATCATGTAGATGATACATTCCAGGAGATGGCGGTTCAATACTTCGAAAACCGCTGGAAGGATCAGCCGGAGGTTCTGACAACAGAGATTGGCGGCGAACTCTTGGGAACAGACAGACAGTACATACGAAGGGCGTTTGAAGCCGGAAAACTGAATGCTGTGGTCTACAGAGGACTTATAACATTCACGAAAGAGGAACTCATTGCGTTTGTCTGCAGAAAAGATCGCCTGGCACACCCGCCGACGATGATGCTGAAAGACATTATCACCGGGCTCGCAAAAAAGAAGAACAGATAACAAAAAGAGCATACATAACAAAACGGACTTGGCATACATGATACCAAGTCCGTTCCTTTGGCGGAGAGGATGGGATTCGAACCCATGTGCGGTTGCCCGCAAACTGATTTCGAGTCAGCCCCGTTATGACCTCTTCGATACCTCTCCGTATTTATTTTCAGCCCCGAAGAGCTTGAAAATCTTTTTTGCGGCTCATTAGAAAAGTCATTAGAAATCCGTCTTTTGAAGATTATTTGAGCCAATCATAATCTTCAGTTTTTCGCCGCTTTCCGCGTGTTTTCGCACGTTTTCAGCGTTTTCCGGAGGTGCCGCCTTCCACTTAGAAGAACGGATTTCGAGTCAGCCCCGTTATGACCACTTCGATACCTCTCCGTATACGGGAAACGGCACAAGGGGGGACAAATGGTAGTATAAAACAACGGCGGCGTTTTGTCAACCGAAAACTGCCGGAAAAACAAAAAAGATCGTCCGGTGCGGCGCACCGGCGGTTTTTGTCCTTTTTGCGGGGGGCGGCATATACTGACGGTGAGGTGCTTGCCGATATGAACGATCAGATGATTTACGTCAGCTCCGTCACGCAGGCCATGCGCGGCCAAGCTGTCTTGCAAAAACACGGCATCCGGTGCGATGTGCACCGGCAGACCGGCCCCGCGCAGCACGGCTGCGGGTATTATCTGCTGCTGCGCAGCGGCGGGCGCGGCGATGCCGAAGCTCTGCTGCGGCAGGCCGGCGTGCGGGTGCTGACGGTGCCATGATCTACTGGGACAATGCCGCCACAACCTACCCCAAGCCGGCTGCCGTGCAGCGGGCGATGGATCGGGCACTGACAGAAGCCGGCGCCAACCCCGGCCGCGGCGGATACCCGATGAGCCTGCGGGCTGCCCGCATCCTGCTGGATTGCCGGGAGCAGGCCGCCCTGCTGTGCGGGGAGCAGGACCCGGCCCGCGTGATCCTGACACCGGGCTGCACCGCCTCGCTCAACGTCGTATTACAGGGCTTGCTGCGCGGCGGCGGGCGCGCCGTGATATCGGACCTGGAACACAACGCCGTGGTGCGGCCGCTGCACGCGCTGTCCCCGTCGCAGCCGGTGTACGACGTGGTGCCGGTCGAGCCGGGGGATCCGGAGGAAACGGTGCGCCGCTTTGCCGCGGCGATCCGGCCGGATACCAGGGTGATCTGCTGTACCTGCGCATCCAACGTCAGCGGGCTGTGCCCGCCGGTGCGTCAGATCGGCCGGCTGGCCGGACAGGCCGGCATCCCGTTTGTGTGCGACGGTGCGCAGGCGGCCGGGCATCGGCCGATGACGCCGGACGAGGTGCCGGCGGATTATCTGTGCCTGCCCGGGCACAAGGGCCTGTACGGGCCGATGGGTACCGGGCTGCTCGTATGCCGGACGCAGCCGGCCTTTCCGCCGTTGACGCAGGGCGGTACCGGTACGGCCTCCGCCGACTTCGTACAGCCGCATGAGCTGCCGGAGGGATACGAGAGCGGCACCGTCAACGTGCCGGGCTTTGCCGGGCTGGCGGCGGGCATCCGCTTTGTGCGGCAGCAGGGGGAGGCGCTGCCGCGGCGGCAGGCGGCGCTGATGCGGGAGATGTACCGCATCCTGCGGCGGATGCCGGGGGTCGTGTTGTATACGCCGGAGCCGGATGAGGAGTACGTGCCGGTACTGTGCTGCAATCTGGGTGCCTGGCCCAGCGAGCAGGCCGCCCGTCTGCTGGCCCGGCAGGGGCTGGCCGTGCGGGCAGGGCTGCATTGCGCCCCGCTGGCGCACCGGAAGTACGGTACGCTGGCCCGCGGGATGGTGCGTTTTTGTCCCTCTGCCTTTACCACGCGGGAACAAATGTACCGCAGTTGTAAAATAATTGAGGAATGTGCCAGAAAAGCGTTGCAATCAGAAAAATAAGATGTTAAAATAAAACGAGAAGTATCCGTTTCCGGATCGGGAAAAGGACGGTGATGATGTTTGGGCGCTTTTTTGGCATCGGTATGGGAGCATATTGTCGCTTTCTTTACCACCTATCACTGGTTCCGTGATACGCTGGACATCCTGCTGGTGGCGCTGGCGATTTACGGCGTGGTCCGTCTGGTGCGGGATTCGCGCACCGAGCAGCTGCTCAAGGGGCTGCTGTTTCTGGGGCTGATCTATGCCTTCGCCTACCTGCTCCGGCTGACGGCGCTGAAATATCTGATGGACATCATTTTCGACAATGCGCTGATCCTGCTGGTGGTCATCTTCCAGCCGGAACTGCGCCGCGTATTGGAGTCGGCCGGGCATTCCCGCCTGGGTACGCTCAACCTGTTCGGTGTGAGCGCGGAGGAAGCGGAAAAAACAAGACAGAACTGGCGGCAGGCCATCGCGGCCGTGTGCGACGGGGTCGAGATTTTGCAACGGCAAAAGATGGGCGCGCTGATCGTGCTGGAACGCTCCACCAAACTGGGCGAGATCATTCAGACCGGCACGCTGGTGGATGCGGCCGCCTCGCCCGAACTGATCGGCAACGTGTTTTTCAATAAAGCGCCGCTGCATGACGGCGCCATGATCATCCGCAACGGGCGGGTGTGTGCGGCGGGCTGTTTCCTGCCGCTGTCGGACAACCTGCAGATCAGCCGTGAACTCGGCACCCGGCACCGCGCCGGCGTGGGCATGAGTGAGAACTCGGACGCGGTGGTGGTCATCGTGTCGGAGGAGACGGGCACCGTGTCGCTGGCGGTCGCCGGGGAACTCAAACGCAATTTTAGTCCCGAGGCGCTGCGCGTGGCGCTGGAAAACGCCATCCTGTGGGATTGGGCCCGCCAGGAAACGGCGGAGGGGAAAAGACCCGGCTGGTGGCGGAGGTGGCTGTCGAAATGAAAAAGAAGCTTTCTCTCAATGCACTGCTGCATAAGGACCGGCTGGTGTTCGTCCTGTCGCTGGTGGTGGCGTTCATCATCTGGGCGGCCGTCATTTACGGGCCGAGCAATATCGAAACGCGCACCGTCACGCTGCCCGTGTACGTGGACCTGACCGGCACCTACGCCGCCAACAGCGGCATCCGCATCGTGGGGGACAATACCTTTAACGTCGAGGTGCAGGTGCAGGGTACCCGCGCGGTGATCGGCGCCCTCGGTACGACCGATATCCGGGTCAAGCCGAACGTCAACGCCATCCAATCCTCCGGGCGGATCACGCTGGATCTGACGCCGGTGCAGAACAGTTCCGTGACGGATTATACCTTTATTTCGGTTACGCCGGCCACCATCACGGTGGATTGTGATTACTGGGTTACTTCCACCTTCCCGCTGACGGTGGATATCTCCGGCGTGCAGGTGGTCCAGCGGGATCCGCTGCTGATCCTCGGTACCCCGCGGGCCGAAAGCAGCGCCGTGCAGAACGGCATGCTGACGCTGGAAGGCCCGAAGGAGACGCTTTCGCGCATCCGCTCCATCGTCGCACGCGTGGCCTCGGATGAGCCCATCGCGGCGGACCGCATTTTCAGTACCGGCCTGGTCGCGA
>JAFWVC010000028.1 GCA_017518415.1 Clostridia bacterium | reverse complement strand
TGATAATTTCATCCATTTGAGTACCTCTTTCATAAAAATTGATATAAAAAATCGCCTCTGATAAAACCAAAGGCGATCAATACATCCGTATGAAAAAGGTGCTTAATCAGCGGACAAAACGGCTTTTGATTTTATCAGTATCATATTTGTCATTTTGTCCACCTCGCTTTCCTTCATATTTTGTGTAACCATTATAGCACACAAATCCGAAATAGTCAATATAGTATGCTGAGGTTAAATGCGGGGGAGATCGTTCTCCCCGTATGACTTAATGTATTAGTATATGATATCATTCCTCACGATCTCTTTAGCTCGGTTCATTCCAGCCCCGTAAACAAACCGCGAGGGACACCTGCACTATGGCAAACGTCCCTTGCGGCGCCTTTTTTATACGCATATTTTCCGGCCGGGCCGCATACCGTGTAGCAAGCCTATCACAGGGGAGGATTGCTGCACGATGAAGGGTGCCGTAGAGGAACGTGTGGTGGAACTCGGCCGGTATATCATTGAAAACAACGCGACCGTCCGGGCTGCCGCCAAGAAGTTTCATATATCCAAATCCACGGTGCATAAAGACGTTTCCGACCGGCTGCAAAACGTCAATCCGCAGTTGTACGTGCGGGTACGCCGGGTGCTGGAGATCAATAAAGCGCAGCGGCATATCCGGGGCGGTCTGGCCACCCGGGAAAAATATCGCGGCGGTGCCCGCGGCTGACCGGGAACCTGCCTGAAGGGGCCGCGTTTGAAAAAATGACTTGACAAAAGCGTGCCGGTATGCTATCTTTTTTGTTGCAAAAGGGAGTAATTGGCGCGCTTTTGTCGCGTTCGCACCTCCAACAGGCCCCCGGGTGTTTCCCCGGTGGATGTGCGCCTGCTTTGTCAGCGGGAATGAGACTTTTGGTATGTTTGATGCATGCCAAAAGTCTTTTTTGTCAATCGAAAGGATGTTTTACGCTCATGGAATGGTATTTTTTTCTGCTTTTTGCCGTCGGGATCGTGCTGATCGCCAAGGGCGGGGATCTGTTTGTGGATTCCGCCGCCTATATCGCGGATGTATCGGGTATCCCGAAGTTCATCGTCGGGGCGACCATCGTCAGCTTCGCCACCACGCTGCCGGAGCTGCTGGTATCCGCGCTGGCGGCGGGGCAGGGTAAAACGGAAATGGCCATCGGCAACGCGGTCGGTTCGGTGACGGCCAATACAGGGCTGATCATGGCGCTGAGCATGCTGCTGATACCGATGGCGGTCGTGCGCCGTACCACGCTGCCCAAGGCCGTACTGCTCATCGCGGCGGTGCTGGGCCTGTGGGGCTTGTCCGTCGGCGGGCTGACGGTATGGAAAGGTTTATTGCTGTTTGCCATTTTTGCCGCCTTCATGGCGGAAAATATCCTTTCGGCCAAAAAGCAGCAGGGCAAAGAGGAGGACCGCGTGACGGCCGACCGGAAGACGATCGTCAAAAGCGTGGCGATCCTGCTGCTGAGCGCGGCGGCCATTGTGGCCGGGTCTGATCTGCTGGTGCACTACGGCAGCCTGATCGCCGCCGGTTTCGGCGTGCCGGAAAGCGTCATCGGCCTGACCGCCATCGCCATCGGCACGTCGCTGCCGGAACTGGTGACGGCGGTGACCGCCATCATCAAAAAGCAGTCGGACCTGTCTGTCGGCAACGTTATCGGCGCCAATATCATCGACACGACGATGATCCTGCCCGTCTGCGCCGTGATCTCGGGCGGCACGCTGCCGGTTACGACGCAGACCCTCTGGCTGGATCTGCCGGTGTGCCTCGGCGTGGTCCTGCTGGCACTGCTGCCGACGCTGTTCAGCGGCCGCTTCCACCGCTGGCAGGGCGTCGCCTGTCTAGCGGTGTACGCCGGATATCTTGCATACGTGTTTATCGGCTGCCCCGGCCTGCCGGTGTAAATCATAAAAAAAGAAAAAGCTCCCTGCCGGGCAGGGAGCTTTTTATATGTCGTACAGCAGGCAGACGCGTTCCAGCTTGCGGCCGATCGGTTTGGCCAGCAGCAGCAGGAACAGCACGTTGCCGGCGGCGTACAGCGCGGTGAAGGGCAGGGCGGTGATCAAGGCTGCCCCGTATACCGCCGGGTCGGCTTCACCCAGCCACAGGACGGTCCATACGTCCATTACGGCCGAAAACAGCAGCCCGGCCGCCGCGCCGCTGAGCAGCAGCAGCCAGCGGTGCCGTTTGAGCGGGCCCGCCGCCAGCCCGGCCAGCAGGCCGATCAGCCCCCAGGCAAACATCTGAAACGGCGTCCACGGCCCCTGCCCGAAAAAAAGGTTGGACAGCAGCGCCGCGCACGCGCCGGTCAAAAATCCGGCCTGTCCGCCGAGATACATGCCGGCCAGCATCGTCACGGCCGCCACCGGCTTGAGCAGCGGGACCAGCCGGCCGGCCACCGCCAGCACCGTCAGCACACAGACTAGCACCAGCCGGCGCGTCCCTGTTTGGGCCCGTTCGAATCCGCTGATGAACAGCATCAGCGCCAGCACCACCACGATCAATGATACGAGGCCGTAGTGCCGGCTGCGCAGCAGGGCGCCGGCCAGCACGACCAGCGGGATCAGGATTGACGGGATCAGTACCGTCAGCAGCTGCCGCGCCCGGCGGGAAGCAATGGTGATCATGGCGCGGCCTCCTTTTTCCCGTTGCGGCGGCACAGTTCCACCACGTCCCGCACCGTGGCGACGCCCTGATAATACCCGTGCGCGATACGGCAGGCAGCGGTAGTGTAAAACCGGTTGGAAGGGAAAAACACGCGCGGCGCCTGCTGCGACACGACCTCTCCGCCGAACAGCAGCGCGCAGCGGTCCGCCAGCAGCGCCGCCGTTTCCGGGTCGTGCGTGACGGTCATCAGCGTCAATCCCTGCGCCTGCAGCCGCCGCAGAATGGCGACAATGGCGTCGCGCGTGGCCGCGTCCAGCCCTTTGGTCGGTTCATCCAGCAGTAAAACGCGCGGCTTGGCCGCCAACGCCTTGGCCAGCGCCAGCAGCTGCTGTTCGCCGCCGCTCAGGTCGTAGGGGTGCCGCGGATATAACGGCGTCAGGTCGTAGGGCAGCGCTGCGGCGTCGGCGCCGCAGGCCTCCAGTTCCTGCCGCACCGTATCATATAAAAAGAGCGTTTGCGGGTCCTGCGGCAGTACGGCGATATTTTCCGAAAACAACTCCTGCCGGGAATATTTGCGCAGCGGTTTTCCGTCCAACAGGACCTGTCCGCCGCAGACGGGCACCAGCCCGGCAGCGGTGTGCAGCACCGTGCTTTTGCCGCAGCCGTTGGCGCCGAGCAGGCAAAGGCTTTCGCCCCGGTAGAGGGTCAGCGACATCTCCCGCAGGACCGGCGGCCCGTTGCGGGTGTAGCGGACGGTGACCCGTTTCCACTCGACGGCCGGTTCCCGGGCCGCCGGGTCTTCCGGCGGCAGGGCCGGCTGCGTGCACGCAAAGCGGCGCAGGATCCGCTGTCCGTCCCGTACGGTCAGGGCCGTCTCGTTCTCTTCCGGGAGCAGAGCCCGCTGTATCCGGGCCGCCGCCGGCATCCCCGCCCATAGGGGGGAGGCATCCGGCAGCGCGGCAATTGCCCGCGCGGGGGTATCGTCGGCGATCAGCCGGCCTTCGTCCAGCAGCAGCAGCCGGTCGCACAAGGGCAGCAGCTGCTGCAGCCGGTGTTCGCAGATCAGGATGGTCATCGAGTATTCCCGGTGGATGCGGGCCAACAGGTCCAGCAGATCAGCCGCCGCTACGGGGTCCAGCTGCGCCGTCGGCTCGTCGAGCAGCAGCAGGTCCGGCCCGGTGACCAGGACCGAGGCCAGATTCAGCAGCTGCTTTTGCCCGCCAGAGAGCGAAGCGGTGTCCCGGTCCATCCAGGCTGTGATGCCGAGAAAGCCGGCCGTTTCGGCGATGCGCCGGCGGATCTCTTCCGCCGGCATCCCGATGCTCTCGGCGCCGAAGGCCAGCTCATGCCACACCTTGTCCGTGACGATCTGCTGTTCCGGCCGCTGCGCCACGTAGCCGATGCGGCGCGCCCGTTCCCGCGCGGGCAGATCATCGACGGATACCCCGTCGAGCCGGATCTCACCGGTGCGTTGTCCGCGCGGCGCCATCTCCGGCTTGCACAGCCGCAGCAGGGTGGATTTACCGCTGCCGGTACGGCCGCATACAGCGACCATGTCTCCCGGTGCCGCCTGCAGGCTGAGGCCTTGCAGCGCCGGCTTTTCCGTTGTTATATATGTAAAGCTTACATCCTTGACAGACAAGCCTTCCACTGCAAAGCCTCCTTTCCGTATAAAAGATAGGGCAGCAGCAGCACCGCGGCATATGCGGCGTATGCCACCCATGCGCCCGCGCCGAGCGGAACGCCGGAAAACAGGGGATACCACGCCGTCTGCAGCGCGCCCGTCGCCGCCGGCACGGCGGCCGCAGCGCTCGGCAGCAGAATCATCGGCAGCAGGGCGGCATCGGCGCGGGTAAAGCGCACCGGCGCATAGCGGGTGCAGCTCCCGGTGCCGTATCCGCGCGCCTGCATACTGTCCGCCGTGACGACGCCGTTTTCCAACCCCCACGTGATCAAGGCGGAAAACACGTGCGCCTCCGCGCGGATCTTATCCAACAAAGAGTTTTCTTTGTAAAGGCCTATACCTTGCTGTGCTAAACGGATCTTTTTGTGCTGCCCCGCGAACAAAGGGAAGAACCGCAGCGCGCCCGAGAGCAGCAAAGCGGTTTTCGGCAGCGTGGAACCCAGCAGATACAGCCACTTATCCGCCGTCATCGTGCGGGAGAACAGCCGGCACCAGTATAAGGTGGCGACCAGCGCCGCGCCGGCGTGCAGGCCGTACAGCAGTGCCTCCGCCGTCAGCGGATGATCGTTCCAGAACAGCAGCACCGTCTGCCCCCGGTGGGAGACCAGGCCGTTGACACATACCGCCGCTGCCAGCAGCAGCAGCATCCACAGGTGGAATTGTTTGCCTTCCCGTCCCGTCAGCGGCAGGACGGCCGCCAGAGACAGCAGCGTGATTACGGGGGAAGAGAAGAACCAGACGGGCAGCGCCGCAGCTGCGAAAAACAGCAGCAGGATCAGCGGATGCCTTTTTCCGAGCGCGTTCATTCTTCCTCTCCTTTCGGCGGCAGATCTTCGCCCATGCGTACGCTGTACAGCCATTCTACCACGTCGGCGTCCCGCAGTACGTAGCTGCCGCAGCCGACGGAGGGGGATTTGCCGTTGACAAAGAACATCCAGCCGGACAGGTCGCCGTATTGCTGCTCGCGCAGGTCGTTGATCCCCGCCACGTAGGCGTCGGTTTTGCCGCCGCGGTGGTCGATGCGCAGCCCGGCGCGTTGCAGTACGTCGTACACGGTGTCGCCGTCGTACAGCGGCATTTCGGTGCGCGGCAGGATCACGCCGTCGGCCGGCGTGGTGCCGTCGGCGGCCAGCCCGGCCACCGTATCGCACCGGACCGACAGCGTCACCCGGCCTGCCGGCTGCTGCGCCGGCGTATCCGGCGGGCCGTCGGCAGGCCGGATGTCGATCGAAAAGATCACACCCAGCACGAGCGCCACTATGAACTGGCCGTGTTGGCCCGCTTGCTCCGCGAGGGGATCTACGCCCGCTATCTGCGGCGGCTGCTGAACCTCTACCGCAGCCGCCGGGCGCGGCTCCTGCCCACTCTGGAGGCCATAGAGG
>JAFWVC010000027.1 GCA_017518415.1 Clostridia bacterium | reverse complement strand
GCTGCGCCTTTTCCTGACCGGCGCCGCCCCTAAAAAAATCAACATCACCCGCCGCCCGCGCCAAGCGGCGCGGGCGGCTCTGTTTCTTTTTCCGCGGCGGATGGGCGGCGCGGCCTTAAAAATACGTGCTCATCACGTCCATGACCATGCGCACGGCCGGCTGCAGCTCGCTCAGCAGCAGATACTCCTGCCGCGTATGGCAGCCGTACCCTTCCACACTGCCCATACAGACGGCCGGTATGCCCTTGGAAAGCGGATAGTTGGCGTCGGTGGAGGCGGAGCGGAACTCCGGCTGCTCATGCAGCGTCTCGCGGATGCAGCGGGCGACCTTGTCTTCCAGCGGGTGCAGTTTTTCCGACAAAATATGCCCGCAGGGCCGCTCCCCCAACAGCCTGACGGCCACGCGCGCGTCCCCGGAACGGTGCGCCGCTATGACGGCCGAAAAGGCCTGTTCCATGCGCGCCAGGCACTCCTCGTCGTCCGAGCGGAACTCAAAGAGCATCTGCGCCTGCTGCGCGATGGTGTTGACCGACGTGCCGCCCGAGATCACGCCCACGTTATACGTGGTTTTGGTGCCCGGCTTTTCGGGTACCGGGATGGCGTACAGCGCCTCGATGATCGAAGCCAGGCACTGGATGGCGTTGCGTTTGCCGAAGCAGCCGTACGAGTGGCCTCCCTCGGTCTCCACCGTCACCTGATACCGGCGGGAGCCGACGGCACGGTCGGTAATGCGGTTGCGGTCCGCCTCGACGGTGATAAACTCCTTGATACGCGGGCCGTAGGCGTCCACGATGCGGCGGGAACCTTCCAGATTGCCCAGCCCCTCCTCGCAGGAATCCGCCACGATCAGCAAGCCGTGGCGGGGCCGCAGGCCGTTCTGATGAAAATACAGCGCGCTGATCAGAAGGATGCACAGAGGCGCGACGTCGTCGGTGATGCCGGGGCAGCGGTAACGGTCCTCCTCCTCGATCAGCGGCAGCGGCGTCGTGTCCGGAAATACGACGTCGGTATGCGCCATCATCACAGCCAGATCGTTCACGCCGGTATCGTGGAAGGACCAGATGACGTTCTTCGCCTCGTCGGTACGCACGCCGGTCACGCCGTGCCGTGCCAGAAAGCGGCGGATATACGCCGCGCGCCGGTCCTCGCTGTGCGACGGCGCGGGAATGACCGCCAGCTCACGGATCATCTTTTTCAAATCTTCCAGGCAGCCGGCCGCATAGGCCTCCATCTTGTCGTTCAGCATCTGTCTTCTTCCTTTTACAATGGTATAAAATTATAAAGCCACCAGCCTGAGCAGTAGCAGATCATCCTGAAACTCATAGTCCCAAAGTATGAAATCGGTACGGAAAACGGCGTTGTAATCGCGGACGATCTGTTCCAGATATGCGTCGCCTTCTTTTTGCAGGCGGCCTTTCACGGCCTGCGCGGCGGCCGCGCTGCCGGCCCTCATCGTGACCCGGAGCGTGGGGTCGGTACGCACCCAGCGCTCGTCGAAATGCCGGATGGCGCGCATCATCGTATCGTAAAAATCGCCGTTCTGATACACCAGGCCGAAATAGCGCAGATATTCAGCCGCCTCGGCGTGAAAAGAAGGCAGGTCGCTCATGCCCTGCGACGGGGTGTGATTGGCGCGGATCTTTTCGGAATTGTTGAAGTACTTGACCTGCCCCAGCGCGCTGCCGGCGGCAAAGGTCACGTCGACCTGATACCACTGCCCGCCGATCATCACGGCGTTCCAGCGGTGGGCTTCGGTCTTGCCGGCATCGTTGGTGGCCCGCCCCGTGATGCTGATGGTCCGGATGCCGAGGCGGCTGCAAAGGTACCGGAACGCGTCGGCAAAGCCGACGCACACACAGCGTTTTTCCACCAGCGCACCGTACAGGTCGCGCAGATGCGGGGCGTCGAGGTCATAGGTGATTTCCGCGGCAAGGCGCTGATAGACGGTCAGTTCGGCCAATATATCCGCCGTGCCGTTCGGGATGTCGTCCAGAATCTTTTTGGCGGCCGCCTCGATCTGCTTCTTCTTCGCGGGGATGTCCTTGGCCTCCACACTCAGCGACAGATTGATCGCGTCGATGTGGCTTTCCGGGCCGGTGCCGTAATAGCCGCTGTTGTACCAGAACACCTCCGGATGATCGTTGCGGAACAGGGTATAGATGCGGTCGGCCTGCTGCCAGCTGACCGCGGAGGTCATCTCGATGCGGGTCTGATACGCGGCGGCGCCGGCGGCAATGGCGTCGTAGGCGTCGCGCTCGGCCTGTGTTTTCAGGGTGGAGCGCCAGTACTCGGTCTGATCCGGCTTGGATTTGTTGACGGTCACCGTTTTGCCGTAAGAGGGCACATAGGTGTCCTTCCACGTCACGGGCGGCTGGGTCGGTTGCGTCGGCTTCGTCGTGGTTGTGGTCGACGCCTTCGTCGCGGCTTCGGTCGTCGGCCGGGTCGCAGGTTCCCCGTCGGCGGTCGTCACGCCGGGGTCTGGCTGTGTGCCGGACGGATCGGACGGGTCGGTTTTCAGCTGCTGTTCCAGCTTGCTCGTCAGGTCCTCGAGCGCCTGGCCGGCGAGTTCTTCCAAAAACGAGCAGCCCGTCAGCGACAGCAGCAGCGCGGCGGCCGCCGCCAGACAGAGCACCCGGACAAAACGCGTTTTTTTCATGCTTGTTTGCCTCTCCTCTTCCCCGGGCGGGCTCAGCCGCCGACGGTCTTTTGCGCCAGGCCCTTGATACCGCTGACTACCCAGTCGAAGGTGGCGTCCGTCAGCACGCTGTCGCAATACGGGCAGCGGGCGCTGCGGTTGACGTCCAGCGCGGCGCCGCAGTTGGGGCAGTTGCGGGTGCTCGTCCCGGCGGACACGCCGGTGAGCACGCCGGTGGTGCGCTCCAGCTGCCACTCGTACCGCATGAACTTTTCGGCCGTGCGGCTGCCGCGCACCAGCTCGCCGGTCGTGTCGTCGGTCACGTAATCCACCAGCCGGGTGCGCAGCTGCGCGATCATGATGTCATGCCCGTTTTCCTGCTTCCAGCCGATCAGGCTGACATCCAGCACGGCGATGCGTTCCATGTGATTGGTCTGTTTATTCTGCCGGTAGCGGTCCAGCTGCCGGTCCGCCTGCGCAAAGAAAGCGCCCGACAGATACGGCTGCAACGGCGTGAGGTCTTTTGCCTCCCACGCCTGCTGCATCTGCACGTACAGGTTGGCCAGCTTCTCCCGGAAGGCGGCGGCGTCAAACTGCGGATCGACCTGCCGGTACTCCTCCGCCGGCCGCAGCGTCGACGGATCGGTCTCGGCGGCGCCGGGTACATACCCTTGCTGCGCCTGCTTCGCCTTCTTGCCCTTGTTGAGCGCCACGGCGAACAGGATGCCCCCGACGATCAGCACCAGCAGCAGATCCTTCCCCGAGATGCTGCCGGCGCCGTAGCCGTCGTCGTCATCGTAGTCGGAATCGTAATCGTAGTCGTAGTCAGAATCGCCATAGTCGGAATCTCCGTAATCGGAATCGCCGCCGTAATCGCCGAAATCGGCCCGGCCCGCAAAAGCAAAGGCGCCGATGCTCACCAGCAGCGCCAGCAGGCATATCATCCACCGTTTCCAAAGGTTCATCTGTCCGCAGCCCTCCGCTCAAATATTTTTTTCATTGTATCATATTCGGGCGCCGTGTTCAAGTTTTTTGTCGCACGCCGTCGATTTGCAAAAACAGCTCCTTTTTTTGCGCGATTTTTGCCGGCGCCTCGCTTGACAATCAACGCGCGGGCTCGGTATAATAAAAGCAGTTTCCGGTACCGCCGGAAGGAAGGAGAAACAGCTTTATGGACATGATCAAGCACCCGACCCCCGACGACGTAAAAGAAGTCTATCTTTGCCCGTATTCTCATACCGATTTTTCCTGGACCAACACCCGCCAGTGGCACATCTGGCGTTATATCGAAGGCATCCGCCGCGCGCTGGCGCTGATGCGCGAGGACCCCGATTACACCTGGACGCTGGACAACGTTCTGCATTCCTTCGCGCCGTTCGCGCACTACTGCCCCGAACTGCTGCCGGAGTTCATCCAGCGTGTGCGGGAGGGGCGCCTGTGCGTGGTCAACGGCGGCATGGCGCTGGCCCGCCCCGTCCAGATACCGGCGGAAAGCTTCGTGCGCAACATGGTGGAGGGCAAGCGGTATTTCTGCCGCACCCTCGGCATGGCGCCGGAGGATATGCCGTTTTTCTTCAACGCGGATACCGCCATCGG
>JAFWVC010000026.1 GCA_017518415.1 Clostridia bacterium | reverse complement strand
TATGACGCTGTCTCAGGTGATCGCGCAATCCAACGCGGGGAATTATGATCTGCATCTGGCGATCCATTCCAACGCGGCCGGGGCGGCCAACGCCGGCAAGGTGCGCGGCACGGACGTGTACTATTACCAGACCAGCGTGCCCGGGCAAAGGGCGGCGGATATCATCGCGGCCAATTTCAAGCATATCTCTCCCACGCCGGACCGGGTCAAGACGGTGGGCACGACCTCGCTGGCGGAGTTGCGGCGCACCCGCGCCCCGGCGGTGCTCATCGAGGTCGCCTATCACGATAACCGGGCGGATGCCGATTGGATTCTGAACAACATCACGCCGATCGCCGTTAACCTGGTGCAATCGCTGGCGGAGTACTTCGGTATCCCGTTCATCGAGGCCACGGTGCCGCAGCAGGAGCGTATCCGGCTGGACCGGGAGGGCGGCGTGAACCTGCGCTACAAGCCCTCGTACGATGCGCCGGTGGTTACCGTTATCCCCAACGGGGCGGTCGTGACGGTCAACGGGGAGTGGAATGACTGGTACGTGCTGGAATACAACGGCTATATCGGTTACGTGGACAGCGCCTTCGTCGTTCCGTAAAAAACGGTGGCGTTCCGTGCACGGATGTGGTACAATAAAGAAGAAATCGATACGGGAAGTGAGAGGTATGACCTTTTCTCAGGCGCAGCGGTATCTGCTCGCGCCGCAGGTCTCACATATCCGGCCGGGGCTCGGGCGCATACAGGCGCTGCTGCACCGGTTGGGCGATCCGCAGCGGCAGCTGCGGGTGATCCATATCGCCGGCACCAACGGCAAAGGCTCCACGGCGGAGATGATCCGCAGCATGCTTACCGCCGGCGGGTACCGGGCCGGGCTGTTTTCCTCGCCGGCCGTGACGGGCCTGTGCGGTACCGTTACGGTGGACGGGGTGCCTATCGGCAAACGCGCCCTGGCGGCGCTGACGGCCGAAATTGCGCAGGCGCGGCAGCAGGCGGAGATAGAGGCGACGTCTTTTGAGATGCAGACGGCGCTGGCTCTGCTGTACTTTGCCCGGCAGCGCACCGACGTCTGCGTGATCGAGTGCGGCATGGGCGGGCAAGGGGACGCTACCAACGTCTTTCCGGCGCCGCTGTGCGGCGTGATCACGCCGGTGGCGCTGGACCATACCGATTTTCTGGGCGGGACGCTGGCTGAGATTGCCCGGCAGAAAGCCGGCATCCTCAAAGCGCCCGGCGCGGCGGTCGTCGCCCCCGGGCAGCCGGAGGAGGTGTTGGCCGTGATTTATGAACGGGCGGCCGAACAGGGTATTCCGGTGTATATGCCCGCCCCGCCGGCGCCGGAGGGGCCGGGGGCCTTCCGGTTCGCCGGGCAGCGGTATCGTCTGCCCCTGCTCGGGCAGATGCAGCAGTACAACGCCGCGACCGCCCTGCAAGTGATGGATTGCCTGGCGCTGCGCGGTTTCGGTACGACGCCGGCCCAGCGCCGGCGCGGCCTTGCCGCCGTGCGTATGCCTTGCCGGCAGGAGATCGTCAGCCGGCGGCCGTGGATCCTGTTGGACGGAGCGCACAATCCGCACAACACGGCGGCGTTGGCGGACACGCTGCGGCAGCTGGGCAAAGCGCCGTATACGCTGGTGTTCGGTATGCTGGCCGACAAGGACACCGAGGCCTGCTGCCGGCTGCTCGCGCCGCTGTGCGGCACAGCGGTATGCTGTACGCCGCCGAGTTCCCGGGCGCTGGCCGCCGTCGAGCTGGCGGCGCAGATGAAGCGGGCCGGCGTCGCGCGGGTGCTGACGTACCGGGATCCGCACCGCGCGCTGGCAGCCGCCCGCCGCATGAGCCCGGCCGGGCCGCTGGTGATCACCGGGTCGTTGTACCTGTGCGCCGGCCTTCGACCGAAGCTGGCGGCAAACGACACGCCCGCCGGTGAAAAATAAAAAAGCGACAGCGCCCGTTCCCGAAGTTTTGCGCTGAAAAACCGTTATCATGTAGATGACGGTTTTTTATTTTTGTCCGAAAGGGGGACATACCTTGGTTACCAGGATGGAAACCGGACCGGGGCAGGTCACGGTGTATTTGTCGGGCGAACTGGACCATCACGCGGCCCGTCCGCTGCGCGAGCAGATCGACGGGATCGCCGAGCGATGCGGCGCCAAAAAATTGCGGCTGGATTTTGAAGGGGTCCCGTTTATGGATTCTTCCGGCATCGGGCTGATCATGGGGCGATACCGCATGATGTGCGCCCTGGGCGGGGAATTGCAGGTCACCGGCATGTCGGAGCGGCTGCGAAGCATCATGCGGCTGGGCGGATTGGAACGGCTGCCGATTTTTCCGCAGCAGAAAGGAGAACACAATGAAACCGATCAATGAATTGCGTTTGGAGTTTCCCAGCCGGTCGGCCAACGAGGGGTTTGCCCGCACGGCGGTGGCGTCCTTCCTGGCACAGCTGGATCCGGCGGTGGATGAGATGGCCGACGTGCGCACGGCCGTGTCCGAGGCGGTGACGAACTGCATCGTGCACGCCTATCCGGACCGGATCGGGCCGGTGATCGTGCAGGTGCGGTTATACCGCAACGGCCGGGTCATCATCCGCGTCAAGGATCGCGGCTGCGGTATTCCGGACGTGGAAAAGGCCATGGAGCCGTTGTTCACCACCGGCGGGGAGGAGCGCTCCGGCCTCGGCTTCTCGGTGATGGAAAGCTTTACGGACCGGTTGAAGGTCACCTCCCGTGTGGGGAAAGGCACCACCGTTACGATGGAAAAGTACATAGCGGTGCGGCAGCCGTGAGTACACGGGAAGAAAAAATCTGCGCAAACATGGGGCTGGTCTATGCGCTGGCCGGCCGTTTCACAGGGCGCGGCATAGAGTACGAGGACCTGGTGCAGGCGGGCTGTATGGGCCTGATCAAGGCGACCGACGGCTTCGACGAAAGCCGGGGACTGAAGTTTTCCACCTACGCCGTCCCCGTCATTTTAGGGGAGATGCGGCGCCTGTTCCGGGACGGGGGCACCGTCAAGGTCAGCCGTTCGCTGAAAGAACTGTCGCTGCGGGCGCTGCGGGAAAAGGACGCCTTTTCCGTCCGGGAGGGGCGCGAGCCCACGGTGACGGAGCTTGCAGCGCGTTTGGGGGTGTCGCCGGAGGATACGGCGCAGGCGCTGGGCGCGGCAATGCCGGCTTTGTCGCTGACCCGCAGCGGCGAGGACGACGACGGCGACGAGATCGATATCGCGGTGGAAGCGCCCGAGGCGGCCGTGACCGACCGGCTGGCGTTGCAGCAGGTGCTGGGTATGCTGCCGGAAAAGGACCGCCGACTGATCGAGCTGCGGTATCTGCGTCGCATGACCCAGCAGGCGGCCGCCGACCGGCTGGGGATGACGCAGGTACAGGTTTCGCGCCGGGAACGGGTCATCCTGGCCAATATGCGGCGGCTGCTGACAGGATAAAACAGGGCCCCGGAGCTGCTCCGGGGCCCTGTCCGTTATAAAGGAAATTTTTAACTTTTTATTGATTCCGCTGTAAAAGAGCATAAAATGTGCGGGCGTGTCGTTTTCCCTTGCGGTTACCGCAGAAAAGAGGTATACTGTATGCAGACGGGCGCAAGGAGGGATCATATGCGGCCATATACCGTTATCCGGTCGGGCCGGCGCACGCTGGCACTGGAAATCACCCGGGATCTGACGCTGGTGGTGCGCGCGCCGTATGGGGTCGGGCGGAAAAGGATCGAGCAGTTGATCGCGGCGAAGGAAGGGTGGATCGCCGCGGCACAGCAGAGGATGCAGCGGCGGCTGCAGCAGCATCCGCCCGCCGCGCCGGAGCGGGAACGGGAATTGCGCCGCCTGGCTGCGGAACGGATCCCGCCGCTGGTGGAGCGATATGCGCGGCAGCTGGGCCTGTATCCGCAGCGGGTGCGTGTGACCGGGGCCAGGACCCGCTTCGGCAGTTGCTCGGCCCGCGACAGCCTTTGCTTTTCCTTTTATTTAATGGAGTACCCGCCCGAGGCGGTGGAATACGTGGTGGTACACGAGTTGTGCCATATCCGCCATAAAAACCACGGCCCGGCGTTTTACGCGCTGGTCGCCTCGGTGCTGCCGGATTACCGGCAGAGGCAAAAACTGCTGCGCTGACGCTGTCAGCCGGCGCATGGCAACCGATATTCATACGGAAAAACCGGAATATAAAGAATAAAAATCCACAAAACCAGCGATATAAAGGATAAAAATCGAAAAAGCTGAATATTTTTTCAAAAAAAGTATTGACAAACCAAAAAAGAGGCGCTATAATGGGCCTACCATTTGAAAGAGGAGATCGATTTATCATGAAAAAGTTTACCAAAATGATCGCGCTTGTTCTCGTGTGCGGCATGCTGTTTTGCCTGGCCGCCTGTGATCCGGCATCCACGCCGGACAATTCCACGCCGGACAGTTCCACGCCTGCGCAGCAGACGTTGAAGATGGGCACCAACGCTTACTTCCAGCCCTATGAGTATTACGAGGGCAGCAAGATCATCGGTATCGACGCCGAGATCGCGGAAGCTATTGCCGGCAAGCTGGGCATGAAGCTCGAGATCGTCGATATGAAGTTTGACGCCATCATCACCGCCGTACAGGAGGGCTCGGTTGACTTCGGTATGGCCGGCATGACGGTCAAAGAAGACAGACTGAAAGAGGTCGACTTTACCACTTCGTATGCCACCGGCGTACAGGTCATCATCGTCAAAGAGGGTTCCCCCATCACCACGGTGGACGACCTGTATGCGGAAGACGCCAGCTATAAAGTGGGCGTGCAGCTGGGCACGACCGGCGACCTCTACTGCACCGAAGATTTCGGCAGCGAGAACGTGATCACCTACGCCAACGGCAACGAAGCGGTGCTGGCGCTCGTCGGCGGCTCGATCGACTGCGTTGTCATCGACAACGAACCGGCCAAGGCGCTGGTGCAGGCCAACGCCGGGCTGCAGATCCTCGATTCCCATTATGCGGATGAAGATTACGCCATCTGCATCAAGAAGGGCAATAAGGACCTGTATGACAAGATCAACGCCGCCATCGCCGAGCTGATCAACGACGGCACGGTGGACCAGATCCTGGCCAAATATATCCACTGATCTGTCCGCGGTCCGCGGACCGTTCGTAATATAAAATATCCGTATGCCACAGCATCGCTGTGGCATACGGTCGTCTCACCACAAAAGCGATTTTCGGTAAGGGAACGGGTAAGAACGTGAAAAAGGACAAGCAAAAAAAGAAACTGCTCATCGAGCGGATCGCCATCCTGGCGTTGCTGGTTTTGCTGGCCGTCGTTGTCGTCGTCGACACGGTTACCAACAAGCCGTCGGTATCGCTGGATGCGGCGCAGGCGCAGACGGTGCTGGACAGCACGCTGGCCGACATCGCGGAGCCTTCCGCGCAGACGGCGTGCGCACTGGTGCAGGCTCTGACGCTGACGGCGACCGACGTCGCCGTCGGTTCCGAGAAGGATTTTGCCCTGACGTGCACCTATCAGACCACGGACGTCTATGCCCTGTATACGGCGCATAAAGAAGAACTTTTTGCCGACGTGTACCGCTACGCGCAGGAGGAAAAGGCCGCCGGCCGGATGGTCAACGGTACCAAGCTGCGCCAGAAGGCGGACGAGGAGCTGCTTGCGCTGCTGCCGTCCGCCGGCAAAACATCCGGCGAGATCCTGCTGACGGCGTATGAGATCAACGCCTCGCTTGCCAAAGAGGACGTGCTGGCCATTCCTTATGAGGGAACATACCTGCGCGTGTATCTGGACAATGAGGCCGTAGACCGGCTGTTCGGCGGTTTGCAGCGGGTAAAAAGCGACATCGAGAGCACAAAGACCGTTCTCGTCGGCGGAGAAACGGTGGACATTTCGTCCATGAACACGCTGCGCAACGGTATCAAGAGCAGTCTGGCCCTGCGCAATTTCAGCGTGTATCAGCCGGACAGCTCCGCCTTTTTCGTTTCGCTGTGGAATACGCTGGTGCGGGAGTTCCGTTTCAACTTCGTGGAAAAGAACCGTTGGCTGTATCTGGCCGAGGGGCTGCTGACCACGTTGGAGATCACGCTGCTGTCGGCTGTGCTGGGCGTCGTGATCGGGTTTATCTGCGCCATTATCCGCGTTACGCGGGACCGCACGGGCGGCCTGATGATCGGCGACCAGATCGTGCGGCTGTATCTGACGGTGATCCGCGGCACGCCCGCCATGGTACAGCTGATGATCGTCTATTTCGTTATCCTGCTTCCCGTCGGAATCGAAAAGTTCCCGGCGGCGGTGATGTGTTTTGCCATCAATTCCGGCGCCTATGTGGCCGAGATCGTGCGGGGCGGCATCAACTCGGTCGACGCCGGGCAGGTGGAAGCCGGCCGCTCGCTGGGTTTCAACTACGTACAAACGATGTGGCACGTCGTGATCCCGCAGGCGTTCAAGGCGGTGCTGCCGGCGCTGGCCAATGAGTTTATCACGCTGTTGAAGGAATCTTCGGTGGCGTTTTATATCGGCGTGGCCGACCTGACGCAGGGCGGTTTGAAGATCCGCTCCATTACATACAGCAACTTTATGCCGCTGATCGCCGTGGCCCTGATCTATCTGGTGCTGGTGGTCATCCTGACCCGGCTGGTGGGTGTGCTCGAAAGGAGGCTGCGCAAGGATGAGCGAGGCTGACATGATCGTCGTCAAAGACCTGCAGAAGTATTATATGGACGGGGCCGTCAAGGCGTTGGACGGGATCAACCTTTCGATCCGGAAAGGGGACGTGGTGGTGCTTATCGGGCCGTCCGGCTCAGGCAAATCCACCTTTTTGCGCTCCCTGAACCTGCTGGAGGAGCCGACGAGCGGCACCATCTATTTTGAGGGGGTCGACATCACCGACGACAAGGTGAACATCAACGTCCACCGGCAGAAGATGGGCATGGTGTTCCAGCAGTTTAACCTGTTCCCGCACATGACGGTGCTGAAAAACATCACCATCGGGCCGATGAAGCTGCTGCACCAATCCCGGCAGGAAGCTGAGGAAAAGGCGCTGGCCCTACTGGATCGGGTCGGTCTGCGCGACCGGGCGCACGCCTACCCCAACCAACTGTCCGGCGGGCAGAAG